>JBDWTN010000002.1 GCA_039984955.1 Marinobacter alexandrii | reverse complement strand
GAAGGGTAAGATGACGATACTAAATGCGATTAGAAATAAACTACTTCACAGAATAGTGGCAGTAGTGAAGCGAGGAACACCCTATGAAGATCGAATAGGACAAAATAAAGTGCAAATGACTTGATTTTACCATAGATATCGTCAAGCTATCGGTTGTATGCCCACAGCTTGTAAAGAGTACAATCTAGTGAAATCTGCCGGTGCTCACAAAGTATCAGAAAGTACTGCGTCCCAAAAGATAAAAACTCCTGCGAGCTGCACTCAGTAGAAAGCACTGCCATTTCTCAGCGGCTGATTCACGGTCGAGTCACACTAAAACTAGCCAGAAAGCACTTTGGCATATAACCGATAGCGCCTGTTACCTTGAGTTCTTTTCAAGCCATTCTTTGATTTGATCGAAGCTCAATTTTCCCGTTGAGATTGAAATCACAAATTGATATTTGTTCTCTTGTGCAGAATGAATATCTAGTTGTTCGTTCATGAGTAGAAGTCGAGCCAGCACATAACCAGTTCTTTTATTGCCATCTATAAAAGGATGGTTCTTGACAATGCTTTCAAGAATTGCAGCAGCCTTGTCAATAGGTGTTGGATAAAGCTCCTTTCCGTCAAATGTTTGATAAGGTCGATTTAATGCTGAATCCAGCAGTTCATTGTCTCGAATTCCATTAGCCCCACCAAATCGTTCAATGAGAATTGCGTGAATTTCTAGGACTTCCTTCTGTGAAATCATTTAGCTAGTCTTTCCAGCAGTTCTTTGTCTTCAGTTAAGATAGTTCTAAAGTTGCGCGATAGAGAAACGGACTCAGTTGATTTTCCTTGCACGGATTTCAAATAATCAAACACCTCTTGAAGTACTTGTTCAGAAGTATTGTCCAAGAGTTCACTTATTGCTGTTTTTACTTCTTCTTTACTCATATATCAAAGATACGAATTTGATAGAATAACTGTTCGGTGCGAAAATTCAAGGTAACATTAATGTAAACAACATATGTCGTTTATCTACCTTTCAAATATACCTCTTTCGCTTATTCTGGTATGGTATAGGGCTTTCGCTAGATTAGTTCCTGTGATGATTATCCATTTTATTAAATACTTATAGTCGACTATAAGTATTTAATAATTGGCTCCTTACTTTTTTTGGACATAAAAAAAGCTCTCCCAAAATTGGGAAGGCTCTCATATCTATCAAAATAATGATTAAATCATTCCGCCCATGCCACCACTAGGCATTGGAGCAGCACCTTCTTTTTCTGGCTCTTCCGCTACTACACATTCTGTAGTGAGTAGGAGAGACGCAATAGAAGCAGCATTTTCAAGAGTTAGTCTTGTCACTTTTGTAGGATCTATGATACATGCTTTGAACATGTTTACATATTCGCCATTCTCAGCGTTGAGTCCGTAATCAGCCTTTCCAGCTAAAACTTCATTTACTACAACGGAAGCTTCACCACCCGCATTTTCTACAATCGTTCTTAGAGGAGCTTGGATAGCATTTCTAATGATTGTCACTACCTGGCACGGAAGTAACTCCCGTGCCTATTTATTCAATAAAATTAGTATCTAGAAGACCTTTACCTCAGCATAATCAATGGCACTCTTGCCATTGTTGGTTTTGTGACTAACGATACATTCCTAATATGTGGAGAAAAAGCTTGTTGGTGAATACCTACAGTAGCAGCATGCTGAAAACGTGATTCCTGCCTTACTTTGATAAGGCCCCATCAATCAATTTCATGAAATAATCTCCACTCTCTCCTTCTAAAATTGTTCCACATTGTGAATAAATCACATTCCGTTCCTTATCAATTAATATTGTTGTAGGAATACAGTTAACTAAGAATGTTTGATCTCCTTTAAATCCTAAAAAATCGATACCTCCTTTAACTTCCCAATCAATCGGATGTTTCTTTAAATAAGAATCTAGTTTTTCCTTTGAAGTCATTGTAATAGACCAGAAAACTACATCTTGATTTTTGTAATTATGATAAAGTTCGTTGAGAAATGTTCTTTCCTGCTCACACCCTGTACACCCAATATTCCAAAAGTTCATTACAAACACTTTATTGTGAATGGAATCAAGAATGACTTGTTCTCCATCCATTGTAGTAAAAGTATTATCCTCAAAACGTTCGTTAACCTTTAAAAATCCGATTTGAGCATATAGATTGACAAAGAAAATCATGCTGAGAAAAAATAAACTGACCTTGATTTTCATGATGGTTTCAAAGTAATTTAATGTTCAGTCGTAATTTTTGCATCAACCACTCTAGTTCGTTGTTCACCACATCTTGTTAACATGAAGCTGATAGAATTACAATGATAGGAATCCATTTATTTTTTTCATTCCTGCTACTATATCGGCTCTCAAATGAACTTTAAAATTAATGTAACGCGCATAGTGCTTTCAAATATACCTCTTTCGCTTATTCTGGTATGGTATAGGGCTTTCGCTAGATTAGTTCCTGTGATGATTATCCATTTTATTAAATACGTATAGTCAACTATATGTGCTTATTAATGGACTCTTTGTTTTCGTGTAGACATAAAAAAAGCCCTCCCGAAATATCGGGAAGGCTTTCTATGTCTATCTAAAATGATGATTACATCATTCCGCCCATGCCACCACCTGGCATTGGAGGCATTGGAGCAGCACCTTCTTTTTCTGGCTCTTCCGCTACTACACATTCTGTAGTGAGTAGGAGAGACGCAATAGAAGCAGCATTTTCAAGAGCTAGTCTTGTCACTTTTGTAGGATCTATGATACCTGCTTTGAACATGTTTACATATTCGCCATTCGCAGCGTTGAATCCATAATCAGCCTTTCCAGCTAATACTTCATTTACCACAACGGAAGCTTCACCACCAGCATTTTCTACAATCGTTCTTAGAGGTGCTTGGATAGCATTTCTAATGATTGTCACACCTGTGTTTTGATCTTCGTTTTCAAGCTCCAACTTATCTAAAGAACTCATTGCTCTGATAAGGGCTACTCCTCCACCAGCTACGATTCCTTCTTGTACAGCAGCTCTGGTCGCGTGAAGTGCATCATCCACTCTGTCCTTTTTCTCCTTCATCTCTACTTCAGTAGCAGCTCCTATATAAAGGATAGCTACTCCACCAGAAAGCTTAGCAAGTCGTTCCTGAAGTTTTTCTTTATCATAATCAGAAGTAGTGTTCTCTACTTGCTGTTTGATTTGATTCACTCTTGCAGTGATATCAGCTTTTTTCCCAGCACCGTTAACAATCGTTGTGTTGTCTTTATCGATGTTGATTTTATCAGCTGTACCTAGGTAATCTATAGTTGCACTCTCTAGTTTGTAACCTCTTTCTTCAGAAATCACAGTACCTCCGGTAAGAATAGCAATATCTTCAAGCATTGCTTTTCTTCTATCACCAAATCCTGGAGCTTTTACCGCTGCAATTTTTAGAGAACCTCTGATTTTGTTTACTACAAGAGTTGCAAGAGCTTCTCCTTCTACATCCTCAGCAATAATCAACAATGGCTTGCCAGTTTGAGCTGTTGCTTCAAGAATAGGAAGAAGTTCTTTCATGTTAGAAACCTTCTTATCGTAAATCAAGATGTAAGGGCTTTCCAACTCAGCTTCCATCTTGTCCGTGTTGGTTACAAAGTAAGGAGAAAGGTACCCTCTGTCAAACTGCATACCTTCTACAGTCTTCACTTCAGTTTCAGTTCCTTTTGCTTCTTCAACAGTGATTACGCCATCTTTTCCAACTTTCTCCATCGCATTGGCAATCATAGTACCGATTTCCGAATCATTATTTGCGGAAACTGATGCTACTTGAGAGATTTCATCGTTTGTTTTGATGTTTTTAGACTGCTTTTTAAGGTTCTCAACAACAGCTGTAACAGCCTTGTCAATACCTCTTTTTAAGTCCATTGGGTTTGCACCTGCAGCTACGTTTTTAATTCCGTGACCAAAAATGGCCTGAGTCAAAACTGTAGCAGTAGTAGTTCCGTCTCCTGCATCATCAGCAGTTTTCGAAGCTACTTCCTTTACAAGCTGAGCGCCCATATTCTCGATTGGCTCTTTCAGCTCAATTTCTTTTGCTACAGAAACACCATCTTTCGTTACGTTAGGTGCACCAAATTTCTTGTCAAGAATTACATTCCTTCCTTTTGGTCCTAGGGTTACTTTAACTGCGTCAGCAAGTACATCAACACCTTTTTTGATGCTATCTCTTGCGTCGGTATTAAAGAATATATCTTTTGCCATGATTTTATCGTTTTTTCAGTTTTATATTAAATTATACTATACCGTAGATATCAGCTTCTTTCATTATTAAGAACTCTTTACCTTCGATTGTTACCTCGGTTCCTGAGTACTTACCATAGAGTACCTGATCTCCGACTTTTACATTAATTGGCTCGTCTTTCTTACCAGTACCGATAGCCACGATTTGTCCTCTTTGAGGTTTTTCCTTCGCAGTGTCAGGAATAATGATTCCAGAAGCTGTTTTTTCTTCAGCCGCAGCAGGTTCTACTAGAACTCTGTCAGCAAGTGGTTTGAAATTTACTTTAGACATGTTTGTAAACGTTTAAGTTTAGTTGAATTCAATTTGATAAACCCATTATCATTAAATGTGCCAAGCACAGAATGTCAGGTTATTTGATCCATGTATATGACAATTTTGCAGGATGATATGCCAACTTCCTCTAAATCCACGTTTTTATCTTGACATACTGACATTTGATATTTACCTTCTCTCACTTAAAACAGGAAATCGTATGAATAGTTTGAAACATGACTGGTTGACAGAAGGCTTAATTGACTATGAGTATAAGAAGTATATTTTGCTGGCTTATTTAAAAGATATAAGTAAGAGATTTAACCAGTCAGAGCTTTATCCATTTATGACAGATCTTGTTTTTCATTACAGGAATCTTATAAAAGTGAAGGAGAGTAAAAAACTCATGTACGATAACTTTCCAGAGACACTTTCAAAAGCGGATTTTAATAAGCTGAGACTTACCTATGATAAAATTGTAAATGACGATGAGGTAATGCGACAAATAGAAGAAATTATCGCATTTGCATTGCCTAAAATGAAAGGTATGTTGGAAGAAGGCAAAGAGCTTTTTGAGTTTGTGGAGGAAAATATAGCATTGGAACCTGTAGGTGTGTCTCCGCTGTATTCAGATGAAGGCTATTTATTCATTAGTCAAGATTCATCCAAGGATATTGTGATATATCGGTATCAGATGACATTGTTTGAGCACGCAGAAGAGAAATTCAGAAGCATGTCTACCGAGTTTATCATGAATGAGATTCGCGGCATTAGCAAAACGTACGAAAAAATCAAAGTCAATTTAGCAAAGCAATTCAAAGAGTTACCCAATCCAGCTACTTACTTAGCATATAGTAAACTCAAGTTTCCATTAAATGAAACAGTGCTCCCTGTTGCTAAGCGCATGCTGGTTCGTCAGATTTCAGCTTAGACAAATAATAACGGTAAGATTAAAAGAAAATCAAGATTTCTTTGACCAGTAATAATGGTTTAGTGAGTGGGCTTTGTTAGCTTTTTAAGCTAATATGAAAAACTATTATTAGTAGAATGATTCTTAATTCTCACTTATAAACTTGAACTCTAGCTATGAGGTTTTTAACTTTTTTAATAGGGTGGTTGGTGTTTTTACTGTCATGCTCAGAGCCATTTGAGTTTGAAAGAGGAGGAAGTTTGATGATTTTAGATGGTAAGGTTTCGACTGAAATTGGCAAATCGTTCATCAGAATTTATCAGCTTAATCAAGATGGAACAAGCACTTCATATCGCGATTTTGATATAAAGGTTATAGATACAGAAGGTCAGGAGTTTTCGTTTACTACTATAGACACAGCGACGAATGAATATGTGTCAAGCAATTTCGGTTTTACAGCAAAGGAAGGAGTAGGGTACAAGGTAATTGCAACACAAGACAATGGAATCACTCTAGAATCGACTTTTGATGTTGTAAAGGAAAGTATTGATTTCGATTTTAATATAGGAGATACTACCGTAGTGGAAACAACTCAATCAAGCGAGCCGGTATTGAGGCAAGCTACTAGCGCAATAGCCAGTATTCCTTTTGATGGAAATCCTGTTTTTTCCAAAATGGCATTCGAGTACCGTTATATGGATTTATTCACATTGGATACAGTCACAGTCAAAAAAGAAGATGATTTTGTGCTTTTTTCTTGCGATGATAGTAATAACTGTAAAGACGTGGAAGATGTAACTGCAGGATTCACTACCCGTTTTGAGTGGTTTTTTATCAAGGTAAATCGTTTTTGTGATAGCTTAGCAGCTACTCCACTAAACTTTGTAGAGAACTGTGATGTGCGATCAGTGGGTTGCTGTGAATATCGAGAACAATGGCCAACTATATTCCAACTCAACGTTGAGTCTTTATCTCCAGAGTCTTTTGAGTTTTGGGAAGATCTGGAGAGACTGACTAAAAATAACGGACTCATCTTCGATACTTATCCCTTTCCATTAAAAGGTAATGTTACATGCGATGGATGCGAAGGAAATTTCTTTGGTTTGCTAAGGGCTTCCTCCGAAACTACGAAAGAGCGCATTGTTATACTCTAAAAATTGAAGCGGTTAACGGTTAAAATGGAGATGGTAATTTTCTTTTCAGTTCGGATTATTCATATGCGATTAGTAACCTAACTGTGCGACGATTCAATAACGAAATACTTCGTATCAAAAATTCATAAATAGAAAAATCCTGTTGTTTATAGTAATTGGTAATGGTTTTGCGATAGAGCTTTGTTTAGCTTTATACCTGACCTAGCATGAAGAGACTACTAACATTAATTGTCTATTTGACAATTTCGTATTCCTATTGTCAAAACTCGATTTCACTAGAGAGATATCTAGTGCATCTAGATTCAACTACTGAAAAAAGATTCATTTATCAAAAAAAATCAATTGATACGCTTCAAGTAGACGAAAAAGATGATGCGGACTACTTGAATGTTATACGATCTTCCATTGCAAATTCTGGCCTCCGTCTCCTTATCCATAAGAATAAATATGTATTCATTTACCCTAACCGATTGGAACTTGAAAAGCAGGCTATCTTAATCAATAATCCGAAGGCCTTTTCAATAGCGGATGCAATTCGTATTGGTAGTCCCGATAATTCCAATAATAGTGAAGATTATGTGCTTCAGGGCTTATTAACAGACGAGTCTAACAATTCGTTAGCGGGAGTTAACATAATCGTTGATGAAAAACTTGTAACTAAGACCGATGATGATGGAGGCTACTCTCTTGATTTAAAACCGGGTAATTATGAATTGAAATATAGTTATGTAGGATTAGAGGCAGAGGAAAGGTTAATTACCTTTTATTCTTCTGGTAATTTGGATATTTCTCTTTTCCCAGATTCAAAACTGCTGGATGAGGTAGTGGTAGAAGCTAATTCTTTCGAACAAAGTGTTGAAAAGGCACAAGTAGGTGTGCAGAAGATTAGTTTGGAAAAATTAGAAAAACTGCCATCCTTTCTAGGCAATGTAGATGTTATAAAAAGTGCGACAGCTCTCCCTGGAGTTACAGTTTCAGGGGAGAGTTCATCTTATTTAAATGTTAGGGGTGGAACTAACGATCAAACATTGGTCCTAATGAACAATACCACAATTTATAACCCAGGGCATCTTCTCGGTTTCTTTTCTGTATTTAATGGTGACTTTATTTCTGATATGACGATCTACAAAGGAAATATTCCTGCAAAATATGGAATGAGATCATCTTCAGTGCTTGATGTGAAAATGAATAAGTGGGCTTCAAAAAAGCTTAATGTAAATGGAGGAATAGGTCTGATTGATTCTAACCTAGGCATAAAAAGTAAATTTTTGGATGATAAACTTGATATTCATGTAGGAGGAAGAATATCGTATGTAAACTGGATATTGAAACTCATTCCTGATGCAGATGTAATAAGGAGTTCTGCAAAATTTGGTGATGCCAACTTTAGTTCTCGGTACCTGCTTGATTCAAAGAATAGCCTGTTTCTAACGAGCTACTATGGTCAAGATTATTTCAAATACGCTGACAGGGTAATCTACCAATGGCAAACTTTCAATAGTGGGTTAAAATGGTCCAGGCTTTTGAATGAAGAATGGGTTTTAGAATCTGAATTATTGGTAAGTTCATTAGCAAATTCTTCCGAAGGGCTTGAGTTGAATGATGAGTTTAAATTTGAAAATGGCATATCTGAACTCGCTTTTAAAAGTATTGTGAGTGGTGATAAGGTGGAAGCAGGAATTGATATTGCGAACTATACGATCAATACCGGTGAGATAGAACCGACACAGGCAAACTCTCTCGTTCAATCAAAGTCAATTGATAAGGAAGAGTTGCTAAATATTGCGGCACATGGTAGCTACTTGTTTACACTATTGAATGATAAGCTTGAGGTAAATCCAGGTGTTAGGCTCAACTATTTTATGAATTATGGACCCTCTGAAATAAACATATATCAACCCAATTCTCCTTATACTCAGAATAATGTCATTGAGAGGAAAGTTTTTGACTCAAAAGAAGCCACCTTTTCAAAGTTTGCATTGGAGCCTAGGTTAGGGATCAATTACCGATTTAAAAATCAAATACTGCGGGCTAGTTATTCTCGAATCAATCAATTCTTACATCTTATTTCCAATACAGCTTTGGTAAACCCAGCAACTGTTTGGAAGGGTAGTGATAGGTATATCCCACCCACGGTTATAGATCAATATTCCCTTGGCTATCAATATGATTTTAAAAAACGAGACATTTCAATTTCTATTGATGGTTTTTATAAGGATATGGAGGATTTGGTAGATTATCGTGAAGGAGCAGTTTTATTACTCAATGAGAATCTGGAGCAAGATGTACTCAGGGGACAAGGGAAGTCATATGGATTAGAATTTTTAGTATCTAAAAACAAGGGAATACTTTCAGGGCTTGTTTCCTACACGTATTCCAGAACGTTAGCTACTGTTATAGATGAATTTCAAGGAGTAGAGATTAACTCAGGGGATAGTTATCCATACTATACAGATAGACCACATAGCATAAAAGCAAGTGTCGACTATAAAGCGACTAAAAAATGGACGATATCTTCCAATTTTACATTCATCACTGGAGCTCCAATCAGTGCCCCGATCGCAGTATATGAGACCGGAGGAATTGAGATTCCTTATTTCTCTAATAGAAACTCCGAAAGAATACCTGACTATCATCGTTTTGATCTAGTAGTAACTCTAAAAAGTAGAATAAGAAAAACGAAAAAAAACAATGATAGATGGGTTTTGACACTTTATAATCTCTACGGTAGAGACAATGTGGCAAACATCTATTTTTCGGGAGAAAATGACGTTCCAGCCCAGCCTTTTCAATTGGTTAATGTAGGTAGAATTGTTCCTACGCTTACATACAAATTCGAATTCTAGATGAATAAGATATCCTCAATCTTTATAGCGTTCCTATTTTTTGCATGTAGTGAGCCATATGAATTTGAAAAAATCGATTCGGAAGTTTTCATTTTCGACGCTAAGATTTCAACAATTGAAGGTAACTCGTATGT
Source organism: Marinobacter alexandrii (assembly GCA_039984955.1). NCBI lineage: Bacteria > Pseudomonadati > Pseudomonadota > Gammaproteobacteria > Pseudomonadales > Marinobacteraceae > Marinobacter > Marinobacter alexandrii. Next base: position 29,577 of record JBDWTN010000002.1, on the reverse strand, counting down.
TAAGATTCAAAAAACGAAATCGAATGTAGACGAAAATGCTCTCATGGGACTAGATGTGAAAGTGTTGTCCAGTGAAGGAGCGGAATTTGCTTTTATCTATAACTCGGAAGTAGGGTCATATCTGCCGCAGTCAAGCACATTTGCTGCGGAAGTAGGGGTGAGCTATATGCTTCGTGCCACAACCGAAGATGGTCTGATATTTGAATCTGCACAAGATACTGTTCCTGCAATAGTTGATTTTGATGTATTAACAAAAGATACAACGGTTTTTGAAGTCTCATCTGCCAATACAATTGTGGAAAAAGAGGCTATCGCTACTTTAGCTCAATTGAATGGCAATACAGATAATGTGTATGCTGTATTTCAGTACGGATTCAAATATGCAGATTTTTATACACTAGATACCTCAAATTTATTTTCGCAGGATGAGTTTACGTTGTTCAATTCTATAAGCACAGGAAGCAATACGAATAACTTTGAAATACCTCTAGGGATTTATAAAAGAAGAAACTGGAGGTTTGTGGATTATTCGCCTGAATGTGATGAACAGCGTGTTTTTCTTTTTGAATGCCCTTTTCCGTGTTGTAGCGAATTTGAGCGTTGGTTAGTTGAATTCTATGTGAATTTAGAGTCTGTATCTCCTGCGGTATTCAAGTATTGGGAAGGGGTTCAACGCCTAAGGAGTAATGATGGTTTAGTCTTTGATACCTATCCATTTCAGATCAAAGGCAATGTTTCCTGTGTCAATTGTGACTTTGAAACAGTCGGTTTATTAAGAGCAGTTTTTGAAGTACAATCTAGAAAGCTTGAATCACTATGAATGACATGAAGGAGATTAGATACAAGGAAAAAGATTTACTAAAATCATTTTGACAAATCGTGGAATACCTAATGAAGAACATATTGATCGTCATTGTTATTCTTTTCTCTATCCGATGTAGTAAACCGTTTCAGTTTGATGTAAGAAGCTCAACACTAGATGTCATTGATGCAAAAATTTCTACATTAAGTGAACGTTCATTCGTTCGCATCTACAGGGTTCTAAATGAGGAAGAACGAATTCCTATTTCAGACTTAGATGTGAAAGTAATAACAGGAGATGGGGAAGAGTTTGACTTCATTTACGATGATGTAGATAGATATCTTCCTATTTCACCTTTTTTTGTAGGGGAGATAGGTCAAGAATATAAAATGATGGCTTTCAAGTCTAATAGACTTATGTATGAGTCGTCATTTGACGCTATACCAGCACCTATCGAATTTACTATAAAGGCAAAAGACACCTTGATTTTAAGACTGTCATCTCAAAACATTATCGTTGATGAAAAAGCGGTCGTTGCAGTAGCTGAAATCGGAGCTCAAGAAAGTCAATCATATGGACGAATAAATTTTGGATACTCTTACCTTGATTTTTTTAGCAATGAGAAAACGGAAGTAGAGACTGACCAGTATGCATTGTACGCTTGTGAAGTCAATGCAGGTTGTTCGGAGAATATTAAGGTTCCAATTGGCTATACTTTTAAAGACGAGTGGCGTTTTGTTGATCAAACTGTTTTTTGTGAACTAGCCAGGGATACCACAGACTTTGGCATGATTTGTATTTTACCATGTTGTCAATTTTTAGAAAATTGGCCTACGGAATTTTATGCAAACCTTGAGTCTATGTCTTTTGCTACCTATAAATATTGGAAAGATGCTAACAGCTTGTTAAATAATGACGGATTAGTGTTTGATACATTTCCATTTCCTGTAAGCGGAAATATTACCTGCAATAGTTGTGAGAGCGATGTTGTAGGTTTATTTAGAGCAGTTTCTGAAACTATTGCCACTACACCTAGAACATTATGATACAGAAGATTGTAATCCTTTTATGCTTACTTTTTTGTCTTTATCCTCATTCAAATAAAGCTCAAGACATTGAGAATCAAATCATAGAGATTTATAAAAACTATAGGTCAGAAAATGCAACTGAATATGCATACCTAAAGACGAATCAGAAAATTTATTACAATGGCAGTGCTTTGGATTTTAGCTTATTGATATTAGATCAATACCTGTCTCCAAGTATTTTAAGTGAAATAGCTTATTTAGAACTTATTCATGAAGATGAAATTTTTCATGAAAAGTATATTTATCGACTTGACTCTGGTATGAAAAATGGACATATCAATTTACCAAGAGATATACCAACTGGTAACTATCAAATAGTAGCCTATACTCATTTCATGAGAAATTTCATTTTTGAAAAGCATGCCTATAGGTTGCCTATTTACATACAGAATACTGCAGATAAAGCGCAACAAATAGTGAAAGGTTTGGATTACTCAATACTCAAAGATGAAGAGGAAGACGATGTAGAAACCAACTTTAAAATTGAAATAGAAGAAGAAGCTTCAAACCTTTTTGTTGAGCTAAGTTCAGAATCCAGTAAGAAAGGTTTTTATTATTTAGTCAGTGAAGGTTTTCAATCTTTACAGTTTGTGGCGAAAGTGAAGCTGAAGAAAAATTATTTGAATATCCGTATTCCTAAATCCCAACTAAAGGGTGGGTTTCAAAAAATGATTTTATTGGATGAGACAAAAAATGTGTTGGCAATTAAGCAGTTCTACTTTAAACCTCGAAAAGGACAATCATCGTTTGAGGTTGAATCGGTCAATGACGGAAAAGTTTCAGTGAATTTCGAAAATAACCTGATCTCGAAAGTTGCAATTGTAGACGATGAATCAAGTATTCAGAATGATCCGATTGATATGTTCAGAAGGATTTACGAATTGTTTTATCATTTCCCCAACCAATCCAAACTGATCCATCTGGACTTTGAGCAATTGACCTCTCAATCTACTTTAGATAAGTATTCGCGATACTCCCTTAATCAATGGAAAAACATAGTAGCGCCAAGTAAAACGGATAACATGATTACGTTTTATCCAGAGAAAAACATACAAATAAGAGGTAGGATAGATGGTGATGACAGGCTTATTACAGAAGCTAGTCTCGCAATTCATTTTTTTAATAATGGATTAGAAACCATTGTGCCTTTCAGTAGGCTTGGAGAGTTTTTTCTGGAGGTAAGCTTACCTATCCCAAATGATTCATTCCATGCTTCAATACTTGATGAGTATGGGAAGGACATGAGTAAACATTTTAAGTTAGAATTCCATGATGAATATATGTCAGAGTATAAGAGTTCAACTGATTATTATGCTGATGCACTAACGGATTCCTTAATTGAAAAAGAGAATGAATTTAATTATGCTCTTTCAACCTTCTATGGAGTAAGAAAGTCTGAACCATTCTTTTGGGAGAATGACAATCTCATATTTGATAATGTAATCAAGGTACAAGATTATAGAGGACTAAAAGATTTTGAAGAATTTATCAGAGAGGCTGTAGAAAGTGTTTCAATTGCGAGAAGGAATGGAGAAATGCTCCTTAATATGATAGATCCTCAAGGGCAAAAGTATGACGCTCCTCAGTTGCTAATCTTGAATAATATTTTGTTGAAGAATCCTAAGCCACTGTTTGATATTCCACTTCAGACAATTGAATCGCTACATATTACCTACGATAAAAGTACGCTAAGACAAATGGGAACATCCTTTGTAAAAGGTATTCTTGTGATCAAAACAATAGAACCAATTGACATAGATGATGAATATATTGATCATCAACTATTGAGGAAGTTTATTGGATATTCAAGCAAAGAAATTGAAAACCTCACTGCTAAAGACTTCAGTAACTCAAAACTTCTTGAGTTATCTTCGGATAAGAAGGTATCCAAAAAGATAAGAGTGGACCCTGGCGATAATCTAAAATTTAATGTTGAGATGATAGATAAAAAGGGGAGTTATTACCATATCAGTAAAGTTTTAAAAAACTGATAAATGACTTTAACTATTTACTTTCATGAAATAACTGTGACTAGATAGAGCTAGATATCAAAATTTTGTGAATGAGGATGACAGAAAATCCTGTAGTTTATTAGCAAAAAGATAGTGGTTTAGTAGCAATGACATGTTAGCTTAAAACCTGACTTAGTATGAAGAGACTATTAACAGTAATTGCCTATTGCGCAATAGGGTATACCTATTGCCAGAATTCAACATCGTTAGATAAATATCTAGCCCATTTGGATTCAACAACTAACCAAACATTCTTATTTAAGAAAGTCTGGATAGATTCATTGCGTGTTCCGGATTACCAAGATCCAGACTATCTCAATGTTATTCAAGAAGCTATTTCAAACACAGGTCTCCGACTCCATACGCACCAAGAAAAGTTTGTCTTTATATACCCAAATAGGTTAGAAGTAGAAAAACAAGCTTTATTGAATAGTATATCTGGGAGTTCAAGAATAGTTGAAAATATTAGAATAGGTGACCCAGATAGATTTAATCCAAATGAAGAATATACTTTGAATGGAGTGGTCAATGATGAGTTTAGTGAACCTTTAATTGGCGTCAATATCCTCATGAATGGCAGCTTAGTTAGTCGTACTAGCTCAGATGGTAGCTATGCTTTAAAACTGAGACCTGGGAACTATGAATTGCAGTATAGCTATGTGGGGCGAGAGAATGAAACAAGACTTATCACCTTCTATTCATCTGGAAGCATAAATATTTCACTATTTCCGGAATCCAGATTACTGGATGAAGTAGTAGTCGAACAGCAAGGGCTTACTGACAATGCCTACGGCCCAGCTATTGGCATCCAAAGAATAGGGATAGACAAACTAGAGAAATTAGCTTCTTTCTCAGGGGATATTGATGTAGTAAAGAGCATAACTACACTTCCTGGAATCACCATTTCTGGGGAAAGCTCTTCATATCTAAATGTTAGAGGAGGTAGTAATGATCAGACGCTGGTATTGATGAATAATACAACAATTTTTAATCCAGGTCACTTACTTGGCTTCTTTTCAGTCTTTAACGGAGATTTTGTTTCGGATGTGACTATCCTTAAAGGTAATATCCCTGCTAAATATGGCATTAGAGCTTCCTCGGTATTGGATGTAAAGATGAATAAATGGGCAACTAAGAAGTTAAATGTATATGGAGGAGTAGGTATTGTTAATTCAAATTTAGGAGTTAAAACCAAGTTACTTGATGATAAACTCGATCTGCATATAGGCGGTCGAATTTCTTACATTAATTGGATTTTGGGACTCGTTCCTGATAAGGACATCCTTCAGAGTTCTGCACAATTTGGTGATGCTAATTTTTCTTCTAGATATCGCATAAACGATAAAAACAGCATATTTTTCTCTAGCTACTACGGAGAAGACTTTTTTAAATTTTCAGATAAAATAATCTATCAGTGGTCTACATTCAATAATCAGTTTAAGTGGACAAAAATTCTTAAGAATGATTGGATCTTGGAATCTGAAGTTGCTTCTAGTACGCTCAACAATAATTCGGAAAGCTTAATCTTCAATGATGAATTTGATTTTGAAAATGGTATCTCCGAATACTCGCTTAAGAGCAATATAAGTAACGAACGAATTATTGCGGGAGTTGATGTAACAAAATACAATATTGATTTAGGTAACATCAAACCAACAACATCGAATTCAATTGTTGAAGAAAAATCCTTAGATGAGGAAGATGCCTTGAATATTGGGATTCACGCGAGTTACCTAACGAAGGTTTCTGATTATTTAGAAATTACCACAGGCTTGCGATTTAATTACTTCATGAATTTAGGACCTTCAGAGATTAATGTTTACGGAAATGGAGCCCCTTTTACACAGGACAATATTATTGGGCAAGAGATAATTAATGATGGAGATTTAAATTATTCAAAATACACGTGGGAGCCAAGAGTAGGGATAAAGTATAATATCAATGAAAATTCAATAACCGCAGGATATTCAAGAGTCAACCAATTTTTGCACCTTATTTCAAATACGGTTCTTATCAACCCATCTACTGTTTGGAAAGCAAGCGATAGGTTTATTCCACCTACTCAAATCGATCAGTTTTCTTTGGGATATACTCATAATTTGATAAAAAATAATATTTCGATATCAGTTGATGGTTTTTATAAAATAATGAGTGATCTGGTTGAGTACAGAAATGGAGCCAATTTGGTTTTGAATGAAAACATAGAACAAGAGATATTAAGAGGAGAGGGAAGATCTTATGGAGTGGAATTATTGGTTTCTAAAGAGAAGGGACTATTTACAGGTTTAGCGTCTTATACCTATTCGCGGACTTTTGTAACGGTAAATGATGCCAGACAAGGTGTGGAAATAAACTCAGGAAACAAGTATCCTTTTTATTCAGATAGACCTCACAATTTCAAAGCAAGCTTTGACCTTAAGCTTTCTAAGAAGTGGACATTGTCATCAAATTTCACCTATCTGACAGGAGCTCCAATTAACACACCTGTAAATATTTTTGCAATAGATGGTGTAAGAGTTCCATTCTTCTCGAATCGAAATTCAGATAGAATTCCTGACTATCATCGACTTGATTTGGTAGTTACTCTTAAGAGTAGGATTCGCAAAACTAAAAAGAACAACGATCGCTGGGTTTTTGCACTCTATAATGTTTACGGGAGAGATAACATAGCTACCGTTTTCTTCTCAAGCGAAAACAACGCCCCATCACAGCCTTTTGCATTGGTCAATGTTGGAAGAATGATTCCTACTATAACATACAAATTTGAGTTTTAATGATTAGGAATCTACTCATTTACGTCTCAGTCTTTGTCGTTTCATGCTCAGAACCATTCGAAATAGACAAGAAATCGGAAATTATTGTTGTGGAAGGACAAATTTCGAATCTGATCTCTAGATCTTTCATACGTATTTATAGACTTAATGAGGAGGGAAATATCACGAGTTTCCCTGATCTGGTCGTCAATGTGATGACAGAAAGTGGAGATGAATTCGCTTTTAGAACAAGTAAGGGGTCGAATTTATACCTTCCTGCCGCTGGATTTACTGGAGTGGTTGGTGAAAGATACAGAATGGAAGCTAGAGGTCCGGAGGATTTATTCTTCGAGTCTACATATGACATGCTCGTCGAACCGATTGAATTTGAACTCAATACAAAAGACACAACTATAGCAATTTTAAATAGCCTAAATATTATAAATTTTAGTCAGGGCACAGCGGTAATAGCCGAGATTCCTTCTCAAGAGAATTCGATTTTTTCCAGGATGGACTTTAAATACAGCTACATTGATTATTTCACAGAGAAAACTGTAGAGGTCCAGACCGAAGATGAATTTGTATTGTATTCTTGTGATGATGATGTCTCATGTTTAACTTCTACTAATATACCAGTCGGTTCAACTACTCGACATGAGTGGTTTTTCCTATTAAATACACAAGCCTGCGGTAGTGCGGCTGATACATTAAATCTTCTTGAAAACTGTAATGCAACTTCATGTTGTCAGTATTTTGAGGACTGGCCAGCAGAATTTGAAATTAGAGTAGAATCTATGTCTCAAGAGTCTTATGAATTTTGGGCAGAGGTGGTGAGATTAAGACAGAATAACGGATTAATATTTGATACGTATCCTTTTCCAATATCAGGTAATATTTCATGTGAAAATTGCGACAAAGAAGTAGTCGGAATATTTAGAACTGTTTCAGAGACATTTGAGAAAAAAACTGTGATTCTGTAAAAATTATAAAATGAAAAATACGATTCCTTATTTTATCATTTTCATTGTCTTTATAGGATGTACAGAGCCTTTTGAGTTAGGCAAGCCGAAGGCGATACTTGACGTTGTAGATGGTAAAATATCTACGTTAGAAGGACAGTCTTACATAAGAATATTTCAGCAGGTTGATGATAGTGTTCAGATTCCAGTTCCAGATTTGACTATTTCCGTAATTTCAGATAAAGGAGATATTTCCCTTTTTCGCTATAAATCAGGGGTTTATATTCCGCAAGAATCTAATTTTAAAGGAGAAGTAGGGACTAGATATAAGATGGAAGCTTTCAATTCAGATATCATGATTGAATCTTCATTTGATTCAATACCTCAACCTATTCCATTGAGCATGGCACTAGTTGATACTTTCGCATCAATATTGACACCTTTAAACCTCATTCAAAAATTAGATGCGGTTGCAGCTATTGCCAAAATCCCCTCACAAACTGAAAGAAGGTACACTCGGTTAAGATTTGAGCTTACCTATTTAGATTTTTTTAGCTCAGAAATTGATACGACCTCATTTGACAAACAATATGCACTGTATTCATGTGAAAGTAATAATGGATGCAGTTCTGATACAACAAAAGTGCCTGTAGGACTGACCACTCAGCAAACGTGGCTATTTGTGAATGATAGTAATCCAGATTGTTTAAATAGAGAAGGAGAAGTAGACCTATCTAATGGATGCGTACCTACATGTTGCCGGCTTGAAGACGACTGGAATACTGAGTTTAAAGTTTACCTAGAGTCAATGTCATTCTCATCCTATGTATACTGGGAACAGATACAACAATTAACTAACAATAATGGATTGATATTCGATACATTCCCTTTTCCCATATCAGGTAATATTTCATGTATTGGGTGTCAAAATGAGGTTGTTGGTCTTTTTAGAACAGTTGCAGAAACTTCTGCTACAGAAAATAGAATTTTATGATACTTAGGTTTTTCCTTCCTCTAACCCTTACCCTGTTGAGCGTAACATTGTTAGCTCAAAATAGGAAAAATGAAATTCTCCAGAAGTTCAATGACTATAAGTATTATAATACTTATGAGTTTGCATATTTAAAACCGGATAAAAGAATTTTTTATAGTGGAGAAAGCCTCGAGTTTAACGCCTCGGTTCTGAATCAATATTTTTCGCACACTGATTTAAGTAAAATACTGCATGTGGATTTACTGCATGAAAGCAATAATGTATCTAAAAAATTTATTTTAAGGCTGAACTCAGGCTCTACAGAAGGCCTGATAAATATACCTCGCGATATACCTTCTGGTAATTATCAGATGGTTGCCTATACGGAATTTATGAGAAATCAAAATATCGAATATCTATCTCATAGAGTTCCTATATATATTCAAAATGTGTTAGAAGCTCCGTCTGGGAAGGTGGTGAGAAACATCAATCCAGAAGCAACTAGCAATGGTCTGATTGACAAAAATGATCAATATAGAATAGATATTGCTCGGGAGCCGAATCATTTGTCTTTAAAAATCAGTACCCTCGAAACGGGCAAATTCTATGTAGTTAGCGAGGGTTTAAAGTCAATACAATTTATTGCGGAACTTGATGCAGTTGGTAGTGTTAGTGGTTTTAATATCCCGAGAAGTCAATTAAAAGGGGGATTTCAAAGATTGATTTTGCTTGATTCTAATTTGGATGTCCGAGCTGTAAGATGTTTTTATTTGAAGAATAACCGTACTGAGGTAAGAAAGAAATATACAGCGAATAGCCTAGAATTAAACGTCCAAAACAATCTAATAAGTAAGATTGTACTAGATGAAAAGAAAAATGTTCTTGAGTTTGATTCAATTTCATTGTTCAAAAGGATCTATCGATTTTATTACAATCTTCCCTTTAATGAGGATATTGAGTACTTCAATTTTGAGGAACTTATTTCAGATAGTAAGTTGAAAGAATACTCAACGTACTCATATACAAAATGGCAAGAAATAGTGGGCTCGGTTAAGACAGATTCTAAAATCAAATATTATCCTGAAAAGAACATTCAATTGAATGGACGTGTTGAAGGAGATTCGGATCTCATCGAAGAATCTAATATTGCAATACATTTTTTTGAAAATGAGATTGATGTAACCCATAAATTAGATCTAGATGGGAGGTTTTCGTTAGATCTTATTCTCCCATCCGGGCAAGACAATTTTAAAATATCTATTCTGGATAATAGTGCTAGAGATATCTCAGAGAAGATGAAAATCATGTTCGATAGTGACAGTACCAATAACTTTTCGTATCTCTCCAGTGTAAGTTTTTATCCTAAGGAAGTGACTGATTCCATTCTCAATTCAAACATTGAGTTTAAATACATTTTATCTACTTTTTCTAATGCTGAAGTGCAAAGAGGATATTTCTGGGATAATATCAAATTTGATGAATCAATTAGGCTGTCGGATTACTTCAGAGGGATTGAGAATTTTGAGGAGTTCATCAAAGAGGCGGTAATGAATGTAAGCGTAGCAGAAAAGCAAGGAAGCAAAATATTAAAGATGTACAATTCAGGCGAAGGTACTTTTGATAAACCTCAATTAATTGTCGTGGATAACAAGGTCTTAAAAAATACCTCTCCTCTTTTTGACATACCTCTGGATTCTATTGAAAGCATAAAAACAGCTTACACGACTGAGACACTTAGGAGTATAGGTAAGACCTTCGTTAAAGGTATTATAGTCATCAGAACAAAAGAAGGTTCTTATGAAATTTCAGATGAAGATTTAGATGAAAATTTTGTATCATTTACAGGTTACAATTTTAATCTATCAACGAATGATGTTTCAGACAGGTTTGATTCATCAGGGATTTCTGATTTTATTTTCACTCCAAAAAAAGTTTATCAATTTGATGAATCATTAAAGGGTAAGAAAAGGAAATTAGTTATCGAAAGTTTGTCAAAAGAAGGAACCTATGATTTTTCATCGGAGGAAGTCAATAAGCAATAAGCTTATCTTTAGTTATCAGACAATTATTTTGACAATGAAGTCTCTTTGATAAGGGATTAAATATGTCTAGCTTCATTCGACCAAGTTAGTTCCAAACAGGGAAAACATGTCTTTACGGAGTTTACCTAAAATCTGGCTGTTTATACATTTACTGCCAGCACTCTCATTTGGTCAAGCAAATGATGCAAACCATCTTCTTACAAGAGGTGAAAAACATATTTATAATGGCTATTATGATAGTGCAATCAATGTACTTCAAAAAGCATTGGTTTCATTTAATATTGATTTGGATGTCGATGATATCATTACTACTTACTACGTGCTTGGAGATGGCTATCTAAACCTAGGAAAATGTGACAGTGCAGAGTATGTAATTAATCAAGGGTTAAGTTTGAGCGGTGACAGGCAGGCACTTCTTGCTGAAGGTTATTACATGAGAGCAAAATCTGTTTCCGGCTGTTCCAATAGGTGGGAGGAAGCAAAAAAAGACTTATTCAAATCCTTATTGATAAAAGAAGCTCTTTATGGAGCTGAGAGTATAGCCGTCTCCTTCGACTATAATTTGATGGGTTACATCTATCACTTTTCAGCAGAATATGACTCAGCGGAATATTATTTGGATAGAGCTTTGTCCATTCGGTCTGGTAATCCTGAAATTGATTCAGTAGAAATTTCAGCTACTTATTTCTATCTGGGAAAGGTTAATCAAAAAAAGGATCGTCTAAAACAAGCACTGGAATATAGCCTGTTAGCACTTGATATTAGGCAGAGACTTCTTCCGCTCAATCATCCAAGCACTTCAAACAGTCTTGATGATGTAGGTCGTATCTATAAAAGCTTTGGAAACAATGACAGAGCCCTTGATTATTATCAACATGGTTTGGAAATAAGAAAGAAAACATTGGGAGATGATCATGTCAATGTGGGAGCAAGTTACTATTCCATTGGAACGCTACATGGAAATATGTTTAACTATAGAAGAGCGATCCATTTTATAGAACAAGGTAACTTGATATTGAAAAATAAGTACGGAGAAAAAATTCCAGTATTGCATACCTACTATGCCTACCTAGGACAGATGTATCATAAAGTAGGAGAGTTAAAAAAGGCCCAAGAATTACTTAGTCTTTCTTTGAGTCTTTCAGAAAAATACCTTCCTGAAGACCATCTATACTTAGCAATTATTTACAACATTATTGGTCAATACCATTCAGATCGTAATGAATTGGATTTGCAGCAAACGTATCACCTAAAGGCACTAAATATCTACCGAGCTCGTGGAATAAGGACAGTTAATGAAGCAGATGTACTTTCGGAACTCGGTAAGGCAAGCCTAATGACAAAAGATTTTAGTCGAGCAAAAAAGTACTTTGATGAAAGCATATCTATCTACAAAGATCACTTTGGGGATAAAGGCAGTAAGATGGCAACATTGTATCAACATAAAGGGAATTTGAAGAGACAACAAGGAGATCTACTTGCTGCTCTGAATGATTATTGGATGTCTTTGGAGTCCCTTTCCTTTGACTCAATTGAAAAGGATGCAGTTTTTGATTTGAAATTACTCACGCATAAACAAAAGGCATTGACAAGTATTCATCGAATAGCAAATACATACAGAACACTTTATAATGAATCGAAAAATGTGGAGGACTTTAAAAGATCTCTCCAGTTTTTCGAAAAAGGCATATCACTAATAGATCTGATTGGATCTGAATATCAATTGGAAGATTCCAGGACACAATTGGCTAACGACACCAGAAGCTTTTTTAATGATGCAATTAATGCAACATATGAATTTTATGAATTAACTGGTGAAGATGAGTATAAGAACAATCTCTTTTACATCATTGAGAAAAGCAAATCACCAGTCTTATTATCAAGAATTCAGGAAACTGAAGCAAGACAATTTTCTGGGGTGCCAGATAGTTTGATTTCTAAAGAGATAGACTTTCGAGTTGAACTTTCCTATTATAAAGATCAGTTGCGAAATTTGAGAGCTACCAATAATGAAAATAAGGTCTCTTTCTACCAAAAAGAAGTATTTGAAACGCAAAATGCCTATGAGCGATTCAAGGAAGAATTGAAAAGTAAATTTTCAAATTATTACGCATATCGATATGCTAGTGACATCATTGACATATCGGAGTTAAGAAAATCACTTCCTCCTGAAACAATGATGCTTGAGTATTATCAAGGAGAGAGTGAGATATATGTCTTATCTATTAGCGATCAAGTTTTTGATATTCGTCAGATTAATATAAGTGATACACTAACCTTATCGATGTATGATTATCAAAAGAGTTTGACAGATAATGTTTTTATTGTTAATGAACCGAAAGTAGCCGATAGCTTATTGGTTACCTCAGCCTATAGATTGTGTCAAATACTTGTATCACCAAATGTGCAGAGTGCTCAGAACATTCAGAAGCTTTTGATTATTCCGGATGGAGATCTGAGTGAATTAAATTTTGGGACATTTCTTACAAAACCAGCGGAAAGCGGTAAAATAGCTTATGACCTTTTAACCTATTTACTATCTGAGTATTCCATTAGCTATGCCTATTCAGCTACCTTGAATTTTAGGAAAACAACTACTACGGCAAATTTAGGATTTGCCGGATTTGCCCCTTCCTATGAAGCTTCATTATATACTAGCATAGATTCTAGTCAGCACCCTATGACCTATGAACTGGTTAGGGAGGGAAGACTTCCATTGCCTGGAGCTATTGAGGAAGTTAGAAAAATCAGTATTTTTTTTGGTGGAAAAATTTGGATCAATGAAGAAGCTTCCGAAAGTAATTTCAAGAGTAATGCTGGAAAGTACAGTGTACTTCATCTTGCCATGCATAGTTTGTTGAATGGAGAAGAACCTGAATATTCAGAGCTGTTGTTTAATCATCAAAATGATAGCTTGAATGATGGCTACTTGACGATTGACGAAATCTACAACTTGGATTTGGATGCAGCTATGGTGGTGTTGAGTGCCTGTAGCAGCGGTGGCGGAGCTTTAGAAGTGGGAGAAGGGCCTATAAGCTTTACGAGAGCATTTAGCTATGCGGGGTGCCCTAGCGTAATTATGAGTATGTGGAAATTGCCAGATGCATCCACCAATCAAATCATGGTTGAATTTTATCATAATATCCGATCTGGAGATACCAAAGATGTAGCACTCAGAAAGGCTCAGTTGAAGTACCTTGAAAGTATGGATGACCCATTGTATCAGCACCCCTTCTTTTGGGGGAGTTTTGTGGCTTTGGGAGATACGGATCCTATTGCAAGTGCTAACAATTGGTCGGGTAAGCGAATGCTTTTCTATGCGATTGGTTTTCTCGTTATCCTAGGATTTGTTTTTAGAAAAAAATTCTTTACTCTCGGTCATTGATGAAGTTGAGTAGTTTTTGAGACTCTTTTTTCTTGTAGTGGCTAGGGAATTCAACTATAACAAGAAGAACTTTTTTTGCTTTATCCCATTCCCTTACTTTAAGATATGCTACAGATAAGTACCAGCGCGCTTGCTCTTCAAATCGACTATTGATCAATGATTCCCTTTCAAACTCTTTGATGGCTAATTGATACTCGCCTGAATAAAGAAAACTCAGACCCTTTAGAAAAACCTCTTTGGCAGTGTGGGGATTATTTAGTCTTTCAATGACTTCCTGATAGTTCTTACTGCGATAAGCAGAGAGCGTTTTGTCAAAGTGATTCGTATAATTACTATTTCGAAGAGTAGTAGATATTTTGTATTGATCACTTAAGTGATTGTTAAGTATTCCTTCTATGGATGGTTTTGAAAACTGGTATACAGCGAGACTCAATAGAACAAAAGCAGTAAGACTGGCTGCAATATGTAAAAGACCTAATTTCTTTTTTCTGACGTGTTTATTAATGACCTTTTGCCTTCTTGATAGAATTTCATCTAGGTAACTCTCAATCTCCTGATCGTTTTTGAAATGATTCTTCATTATCAAAATGCCCTTTGCGATCTCTCTGGCACTCTCATCAGTAGCAAGCAAATGCCTTAGTTCATTCATTGTTTGCGAATCAAGGATGCCATCTAGATAGTCCTCGATCAATTCATAGTTGTAAATGGTTTTCATTTCACTACTCATTTAATTCCTTAAACACATCCTTTAATTTCGCTCTCGCGATAGATTTTCGATTAGCTACTGTTTTTTCAGTAGTATCAATAATATCTGCAATTTCCTGATTGTCATACCCTTGTTGATGAAGTTGCCATATTTTATAATCCTTTTCATCGAGAGCAGACCGAATAAGTTTATCCATGTTTTCCATAGAAAAGCTCATTTCCACATCAGGGAGCCGTTCCAGCTCCATAGGATAGTTATCATTTAAGAGCTTTCTCCTTCTCTCGTTTTTACTTAAGTAAGTGAGACATTCATTCTTAGCCACATGAAACATCCATCCTTCAAAATTTTCAATTTCACTGACCTTTTCATATTGTAACAGTTTGATTAGCACATCGGAAGCTATATTCTCTGCCTGTTCAAGACTGCCAACTTTACCTATGCAATAGGCTGTTAAGCTCTTATGATAGGTGGAGTAGAGCTTTCCAAAAACAGACTTATCTCCTGCGACAAATCTTTGCCACAGAGACTCTTCGTCATCATACTTCTTAGCTGATATGTACATAGGTGCTATATGTATGACTTATTAAACAGGCCAAATTCCCGATTTCTAAAAATTTCTTGAAAAATGACAAACTAATCCGGGAAAAATATAAAAGCCATGAGTCTAAAGGTAAACGAAACTGGTTGATCACCTTAAAAACAAAACTTATGAAAAAAATAACTATGATATGCGCAGGTATTATTTGTGCATTTTTATCCACAGCCCAAACCACTCGGATTGCTAATAATAATCCAGGAGCAACAGGAGGAACCAATGTTTATACTGGCACTGATGCATTGCAGGATGCCATAGATGCTGCTGTTTCTGGAGATATCATTCATGTGGTACCAAGTGCTGAGGATTACAATGACGGAATGATAGATGGTAAGTCATTAACCATTATTGGTATAGGGCTAGACCCAACTAGTGATATTGGATTGAGATCACTAGTTGATGAAATAAGACTGGATAATACGGGCGCTTCAGGGTCTAGAATTTCAGGGTTACATGTAAGTAGAGTAAGCATGGCTATAAGCACGACATTTGCACATACTGTTTCTAATGTCTTAATTGAAAATTGCCTGATTGATCGTATTCATGGAGCTGGTTTTGCAGTTGGTTCACCCAACTCGATCTCTGGTATTATCATAAGAAACTGTATAATAAATTCTTCTAATAGTACGGGTGATGCACAAGGGTTCGAATTGTATAATTCCTCGGGTGTAGTTATTGAAAATAATATCATCAAAGGAAGGTGCTGTGTAGCAGGTTCAGTTCAGGGAGTGGGGATGACAATTCAGCATAATCTGTTTTTTAATGGATCTAACGGTATTTCATTTCATAACATAGATGATTGTATCGTTAGAAATAATATTTTCTTGAATTCTACGCCAGGAATTGGAACCGGCCAGACAGGCAATACTTTTACCAACAACCTAAGCTATAATACAACCAACGATGTTTTTCTAGATGGAGTTGATGGAAATACAGCATCTGGCAACCTCGAAGGGGTAAATCCAATGCTGACGGACGTGCCTCAATCAACAAGCGACTGGAATTTCAGCAATGACATTACTCCTATAACAGGATCACCAGTATTGGGAGCAGCGACTGATGGAACAGATATTGGACCTACGGGAGGAGCCGTTCCATTTAACATTGAAGGTTCCTTCCTTCCTTTGATTGAATCACTAAGTGTACCTACTGTAGTGTCGCAAGGTGTTGATCTTCAGGTCACTATCAAAGCGAGAGGAAATATCACTAATGACTAGTCGATACATGATTAAGGCCATAAGGCTTAGGATTGGATTTTGGCTCTTACTGATTGCATTTTCAATTACAGCATATAGCCAAGCATCCATTTTTGCGATGGAGTACTATATTGACTCTGATCCTGGAGTCGGGAATGGAGTGTCAATCCCTATTACTCAAGGTGTCAATCAAGATGTTGATATAAACATTAATACAGGTTCTTTATCTGTAGGATTTCATGAGTTAATGGTGAGAGCCAGGTACTCCGATGGAACCTGGGGTATCCAAGAGACACGAGTTTTTTATGTGAGTGCTACTTCTATTGCATCATCTACCAATTTGACAGAGTTAGAATACTTTTTTGATGTGGATCCTGGATTTGGAAACGGAACTTCTATGACATTAAGCCCTAGTCAAAATATTGATATGGAAGCTCTAATCACCACATCTTCACTCTCTTCAGGTTTTCACGTTTTACACATGAGGGTGAAGGATAGCGATGGTACTTGGGGTATACAAGAATCACGAGTTTTTTATGTGAGTGCAACTTCTATAGCGTCATCTACCAATTTAACAGAATTGGAATACTTTTTTGACATGGATCCTGGGTTTGGAAATGGAACCTCTATAGCAATAAGTCCTAGTCAAAGTATTGATATGGAAGCTTTAATCACTACATCTTCGCTCCCCTCAGGTTTTCACGTTTTGCATGTGAGAGTGAAGGATAGTGAAGGAGCTTGGAGTATGCATAACTCACAAGCGTTCTATGTGGATGCTTTGACAGCTAGAGGAGTTAATGCTAATCTTGCAGGGATTGAATATTTTATAGATACTGATCCTGGCGTAAGTTCTGCGTCTGAGATAGCAATCGATCCTGCTGTGTTTAGCATAGATCAAGAAGTTATGCTACCGACAAGTTCACTTCCCAATGGAAGTTATTCCGTTGGTATGAGAGTATTTAATGTTGATGGAAGTTATAGTTTGACTGAGACTGCTAATTTTGACATTTGTTCAGGAGCTACCGTTGATTTTTCTGCCTCAGTAGTATGTGCAGGAACTGCTACTGATTTTACGGATTTATCTACCGATACTATGACGGGAGATACCTATTCTTGGGATTTTGATAATGATGGGAATGAAGATGATAATACAGTAGGTAATACTTCATTTACATATGCTTCAGCGGGGATATACACAGCCACTCTGAGTATAGATCGTGGTGGGTGTGAAGTGTCAAAAGAATTGACAGTTGAAGTAGAAAGTATTCCTGATGTGAATGCAGGTAGTGATCAAAACATCACTTCGGATAATGCCACTCTAGCTGCTTCTGCTGTGCAGGTGGGAGAGACAGGAACCTGGTCTATTGTTTCTGGTACGGGTATATTAACTGACGCGAATAATCCTGTTACAACTATATCGGATCTTTCAATAGGGGAGACAATTTTGAGATGGACTGTAGTGAATGATATAGCTTCTTGTTCAGAGTTTGATGAGCTTACCATCATCAGAAATAGCAATCTTTCAGTAGGGACAGATATTCTGAGTTTTACTTTGCCAGAACAGTCTAGTCCTACAGAAATTGATGCCATAGAGCATACAGTCTTTTTACTTGCTGAATTGGGAACAGATGTGACTTCTTTGACTCCTGTAATTACGATCTCTGACGGGGCTAGTATTTCGCCTAATGGGACTCGAAATTTCGCTTCATCAGTAATCTACACTGTAACGGCTGAAGACGGCATAGCTACTCAAGATTGGTTAGTAACTATACAGGAAAGACCTCTAGGCTCTTCATACCAAAATGAAATAGAGGTGTATCCCAATCCAGCATCAGACGAACTATTCATAAAAGGTCTGAGAAGTAAGTTGAATATAACCTTTCACGATATGATTGGTAGAAATTTTGATTTAAGAATAAAGGATGGAAGGGTTTCATTAATGGAACTTCCCCCTGGAATATTCTGGATTGTGATTAAAGATGATGAATCAACTGTGAAGCGAATGAAAATCATCAAAAAAGAATAAACCTGAACCCTAGTCAATTACTGGAAATGACAAACTAAGGAAGCATTAGCTATGGCTATTGTGAATGGGCGACTCAATGGAGTCGCCTTTTTTAATTTTCTGTACTATCTGTAGTAGTAGAACTTTCTGTAAGGTCTTCTAAACCAGATGAGTTTGTAGCATCTGTTGGTTGAATAGCAGGAGGAACAATAGAGTTTTGAGCGTTATCTATGTTCGGGCTAGACAAAACATCTTGATTCACCTCCGGTTGAACAAAATTAGAGGCTACCGATAGGACAAGAAGCGTTATCGCAAAGCCCCATGTAAGCTTTTCAAGCAAATCACCTGTCTTTTTTACACCCATGAGTTGAGTAGTTCCTGATCCTCCAAATTGACTTGAAAGACCACCACCTTTAGGGTTTTGTGCCAAAACAACAAGAATCAACAACACAGCTATGATGACAATAAGGGTTACTACTATACCGTACATTTATCCAATTTTTGAAATTAAGTCCGCAAAGTAAGATTTTTTTTCTGGATATTTCAAGCTTAATGCATCATAGATTTCGATGGCACGTTTTTTATTACCCTGATGCAAATAGATTTCTGCTAAATATTCAGATGCTAGATGAGGATCCCAAACCGAACTATCCTCCGCTAAATCCTGTGGAGTAAAATCTTCTTTACGTTGATATTTAATAGAAGGAGACTCTTTGATGAACTTATCTATGATGTCCTGCTGCGATTTTGGGCCAGCTTTATCGTCATCATTTTTCTCCTCTTTATTTTTTGGTGCTTTTGATTTATTTGAAGTTTTGGCCTTAGATGCTTTGCTAGTTGAATCTTTCTTTGTGGAAGTTTTTTTTGTTACAGTTTTCTTAGCGGTACTCTTTTTAGTAACCGGTTTACTAGTAGTTGTTTTAGAGACAGGCTTCTTTTCAGACTTCTTGACTTTTTCCGGCTCTGGTTTCTTTCTGTCTTTTTTTGCTACAGGTTTTGCTTTAGAGATATCTGGTACTTTCGTAGCTGAACTTATTTCTTTCTTTGGCTTGACTTCTTCTGCTTTCTTGTCTTCATCTAATAATTTTGATGAATCAACTTCTTTTGATGGTGTTAAATAACTTCTACTAGAAGATCGGGAAAAGCGAGGTTCTCGTATGACTCGTTCTGCTCGTTCACTATCTTTCTCATCTTTTGGAGAATCTTCTTTAGCAGGAGGATCTTTTTTAGGCGTACTAGTAGAGGGTGAGTCGCTTTCAAGCGTTTCAGCAGGTTCTTCTGTCTTTTTGCTTTCTTCAAGAGGTTTAACCACCTCTTCCACTTTCTCAACGATTACATCCTCTACTTCATTAGCTTCTCTATCTTCCTTAGCTACTTCCTCTTTAGCTTTTTTAGCTGCTTCTAAAACTTGTTCCGTTATTTCTTGAGAAGTTTTTTTCTCTTCTACAATTTCCTCCGATTCTGGAACTTTTTCTTTTGTAGTTTCTAATTCAAAGCTAGGTTTAGCGGAAGCTTTTTCTAATGCTGCAGAAACCGCATCGTCTTCCTCAATTTTTTGTTGTACTTCTGCAAACTTCTCTCTTGAAGATTTCAGATTATTCATATCCCTCTGAAGTTCTTCAAGAATAGAGTCTAGTTCACCACTGGGTAGTTCAGGGATTTCAGGTGTAGGTTTGACTTTAGATTCAGTAGGTAAACTTGCGAGCGTCTTTTCAGTAGTTTTTTTGGTTGAAGGAGGTGTGATTGAAACTTTCTTTCGAGTTTCAACAGGAGCTTCTTTTTCGATTTTAGAAACTGGTTCAATCTTTTCTACTTTTTCAGAGGTTGCAGAGGATAGTGGTTTTTTAGTAGTTGTTTCTTTT
Source organism: Marinobacter alexandrii (assembly GCA_039984955.1). NCBI lineage: Bacteria > Pseudomonadati > Pseudomonadota > Gammaproteobacteria > Pseudomonadales > Marinobacteraceae > Marinobacter > Marinobacter alexandrii. The sequence continues at coordinate 9,199 of JBDWTN010000002.1, read as the reverse complement.
GATTGAGGTATTCTACTTTTTGTCTCTTGCTTTTCAGTTGATATTTCCTTAACTCCAACCGATGTATTTTCTTCTTCTGGTTTTGCAGGCTCGTGAAGAAAGAAAAGATTACCGTTGAGATACTTCTTTAATAGTATTCTATCTGTTGAATAAATAGCTGCAGAGGCAACAAATTTTTTAGTTTTAGGATGTTGTTGTTCTTTACTTGCTTTTGCGAGCAAAAGTCGTGCACTCAGAAAGTATGGATTATCATCCACAATCTTCTCCAATTCAGCTAATTGATTGGGAGAAAGCTGCTCTGGATCTCTTAGATAAGTGATTAACTCAGTTTTATTCACAAGTGTAGATGACGGTGTTTAAGCTAAAATTAAGCAAAATCACCAATTTGCAACTGATGCGTTGAATATATCTAAAACTATTTGGTCGAATATCTCTTCTACAAAAGCTTCTTCATTAGCTGGCAAATTGATTGAATTATCAAAGTCTCTAAAAAAAGAAAAGGTTCTGTCAAAGTCGAAAGTAGGATCATTTACATTCACATAAGACGCAGAAATTGTTATAGTAATACGAGATAAGGCAGAAAAATCAGCTTGTCCTTGGCTGCCAGCTGTTGCAGCTACAGGAGTTATGGTATAATTAGAGATAAATCCATCAATCTGTAAATCTCCATTAACATCCGTCAGTTCAAGGCTCGTATTTTGTTGAAAATAATCTTTGATATTTTCAGTAAATAATGCGCTCATAGTTGAGGGTCCAAGAGGAGCATTATTATAAAAAGTTTGAATTGATATTGTTTTCACATCAGGAGAGATAGATGCACCGGTAAAAGAATAGACACCACATCCGCTACTTAATCCAGCGCTCAAGAGTAAAAAGAAAAGGCTAAAGGTCTTCAAGTTCATATTGCTTTATCTTTCTATACAAAGTTCGTTCCGAAATCCCAAGATCCTCAGCGGCATATTTTCTTTTGTTCTTATTTTTTCGAAGAGCTCTAATAATCAGTTCTTTTTCCTTTTTTTCCAATGATAATGAGTCTTCATATTCCATCTCATGAGTAATATCTTCCACTTCAGAATCATATTCATCTTGATTTGATGCGATTACTAATGTTGGCTCACTCGGTTCCTCGATATCTGTCTCTTGCTTGTATTCATCCAGTCGGTTATGAGATGAATCAATATTTTGAAAGAGCGTTTTATGATCTTCTAGAATTTCTTTGTCATCATCATTTCCATCCAACATCTTAAAAACTAACTTCTTTAATTCGGCCATATCCGATTTCATATCGAATAGAACTTTATAAAGAATGTCTCTTTCACTAAAACTATCTTTATCGCTTTCTTTTTCAACTAATGCAGGGAGATTGCTCCCAGTTCTAGGTAAGTAAGACTGAAGTTGCTCTAGCGAAATTCCACGCTCAACACTCAATACACTGATTTGCTCCACTAGATTTTTCAATTGTCTAATATTACCAGGGAAACGATGTGCTTTTAAATAGGCCTTAGCTTCTTCAGAAAGCTTGATAGGCTCAGTTTTATAATTTTCTGAAAAATCATAAGCGAATTTTTTGAAAAGCAGTACTACGTCTTCTTCACGCTCCCGTAATGCAGGTACATATATAGGCACGGTACTTAAGCGGTAATAGAGATCTTCTCTGAACTTCCCTTTATGGACTGCTTCCAAAAGATTGACATTGGTAGCAGCAATGACTCTAACATCCGTTTTCTGGACTTTTGAGGAACCAACTTTTATAAATTCTCCGTTTTCTAGTACACGTAACAGCCTTGCTTGGGTATTTTGTGGCATCTCACCAATCTCATCAAGAAAGATTGTGCCACTGTCAGTTACTTCGAAATATCCTTTTCGATCTCCCGTAGCGCCAGTGAAAGCACCTTTTTCATGACCGAAAAGCTCTGAATCAATAGTTCCTTCAGGAATAGCTCCGCAATTTATGGCGATAAATTGTCCATGCTTCCTATGAGATAAGCTATGAATTATCTTAGAAAAAGATTCTTTCCCGGCTCCACTTTCGCCGGTAATGAGAACACTCATATCAGTAGGAGCTACTTGCATAGCAACGCGAATAGCATTGTTCAGTTTGGTAGCATTACCAACAATTTCAAAACGCTGTTTTATTGCCTGAACTTCGGAATCTATTTTAAAATTCATACTAATTCTCCAAATAATGTAGCGGGAGTACAGTCTATAATTTTAACGGTTGCAAGGCTACCTTTAGGTAAGTCTGCTTCAAAAATAACAACCTTATTTGCAGAATTTCGACCCTGCATTTTCTCATTTGAACGTTTACTTTTTCCTTCGATAAGAACTTCAAATTCTTTCCCAATATCCAATTGGTTTCTTTCTAAGGAAACCTCTTGTTGCTTATCTATTATCTCTTGCAGTCTTCTTTTTTTGACTTCAAGCGGTACATCATCTTCAAACTTTTTTGCCGCTAGGGTTCCGGGTCTTTCAGAGTAGAAGTACATATATGAGAAATCAAATTTCACATAGTCCATCAAAGTGAGCGTGTCTTGATGTTCTTCTTCCGTTTCGGAGCAAAAACCTGCAATCATATCTGAGCTTATACCACATTCTGTACCTAATATGCTCCGTATAGCATCCACTCTGTTGATATACCAATGACGATCATACGTTCTGTTCATTAACTCCAGAATGCGCGAGTTTCCGCTTTGGGCCGGTAGATGTATATAATTACAAATATTTTTATACTTCTTAATGGTGTGTAGCACTTCATCAGTAATGTCTTTTGGATGAGATGTCGAAAATCGAACTCTTAAATCAGGACTTACTTTGGCGACCATTTCCATTAGGTTGGCAAAATTGACAATCTCCTTTGAATCATTTTTTTTGTCTAACCTAGCCTTGTTGTTTTCTTCAGGAGACCATTTGTAGGAATCTACATTCTGTCCTAAAAGAGAAACTTCCCGGTAACCTTTATCGAATAAATCTTGAGCTTCTTTTACAATTGAATGAGGATCTCTACTTCTCTCTCTACCACGTGTGAACGGAACCACACAAAATGAACACATATTATCACACCCACGCATGATTGATATAAGAGCTGATACCCCGTTTGAATTTAACCTTACAGGAGAAATGTCTGCATAAGTCTCTTCTTTGGATAGGAATGTATTAATTCCTTTTTCGCCATTCTCTGCTTGCTTTACTAATTTTGGTAAATCTCTGTAAGCATCAGGTCCTAAAACTAAGTCTACAATTTTTTCTTCTTCTAGAAGCTGGGATTTAAGTCGCTCGGCCATACATCCTAATACCCCAACTGTAACGTTCCTATTTTTTTTCTTAACGGCATTGAAAAATTCAAGTCTCTTACGAACTGTCTGCTCTGCTTTGTCACGTATTGAGCAGGTGTTTATAAGTATGACATCTGCATGTTCGGGTGAGGAAGTGGTACCAAAACCCTCATCTTTTAGAATAGAAGTTACAATTTCACTGTCTGAGAAGTTCATTTGACAACCATAACTTTCAATGTATAGCTTTCTTTTTGTAACTATGTTATCATCTTCAGTTGTCTTAAAATCGCATGATTCAGCCTGCTTCTGTTCTTCTTCCAGTAAATCTATATCTGCTATCAATCCTTGCATGACGCAAAGATATGAATGGAAATGACATTTTGTCAGCACTTTAACTATTGATTTTATTAATAGCTTTAAAAGAAAAAAATGGCTCATATTCAGGAAGTGAGGGGGTATGCCCCAATTATCGGTAAGGATTGCTGGCTGGCGCCAAATAGTACTTTAGTTGGAGAAGTTGAATTAGGAGAGGGGTGTACTGTCTGGTTTGGTGCTGTGGTAAGAGGGGACGTCAATTTCATCAAAGTGGGAAATAATTCCAATATTCAAGACAATGTGACGATACATGGGACTTATGAAAAATCAGGAACTACAATCGGAAATAGTGTTTCTATTGGCCATAATGCTGTAATCCATGGATGTACCATTGAGGATAATGTCCTCATTGGAATTGGAGCAATAATTTTGGACAATGTAATAATTAAATCTGGATCTATCATAGGAGCTGGAACCGTGGTTCTGGCAGGTACTGTAGTAGATGAGAATTCAGTCTACGGTGGCATCCCGGGAAAGAAACTTAAAACGATGGATGAGGAAAATAAAGAAATGCTGAGTAGAATTGCAGGGAACTATTCTATGTATGCAAGCTGGTTTAAAAATCAAGAATCATGAATATTTTTGTTAAAATACTTTTATCGTCAATAGCAGTAATCATAGCATCATATTTACTTCCAGGAGTTTATGTAGAAGATTTTATTACAGCGATCATCATAGCTGTACTTATTTCCTTACTAAATGTGACGATAAAGCCACTATTGATTATCCTCACAATCCCAATTACAGTTCTTACATTGGGACTTTTTCTTCTTGTAATCAACGGACTAATTATCTTGCTGGCAGGGTCTATTGTTCCTGGTTTTGTAGTAGATAGCTTTTGGTGGGCCCTTATTTTTAGTTTGGTGCTTTCGCTAGTTAATTCGCTACTTGCTGATTTGAGTAAAGATGGTCAGAAGTAAACGGGACATTGCGGGTCTTTCTTATAGTTTCTGAGCTTGACTCTATAGTTAAGCAAAATCTCGTGTGTTCCTCTAGACTGATTGTTTAATGCATTGACGTTAGCATCGTATGCATATCCTACTCTAAAATTCTCATTCAAGATTAATTGAGTTAAGAACACCAGTGCATCACCACTTCTGTAAGAAACTCCAGCATACGCTATTCCATCAAATATTATTGTAGCATTCAAATCCCAGCCTACTCTGCTTTGTTCTTGATACCTAATTAATGCCGAAGGGCTAAATTTTACATTTTGATTAATATCTAATATGATACCTCCAGTCGCATAATAATACCTACTTTCCTTACCCTCAGACGTTGTTCCATCGGCTTGGACTTGATAAAGACTATTCTCAAGAATAAATGGTACCGAAATACCCGCGTACATTTTTGGATTTGCAAAATAAATTCCGGTTCCAAAATTAGGTGTAAATCGAGATGGGGTACCTATAAGAAGTTGATCATCTTCATTAAGTATATTTAATTGAGAAAAATCAGATCTACGATTATCGAAACCTCCTGATAAACCCATGGCAAGTATACCAGCACCAGTTTTTATTTTATATGCACCACTTAGGTAAAGTGCAGTTTCTGAATGCACTCCAATGACATCTTTTGATGCTTGAAACCCCAAGCCAATCTGATTGCCATAAAATGAACTATGTGCTGATAGTATATTAGATACAGGGGCACCTTCGACATTAATCCACTGCTTCCTGTGTAAAAAACTGGCACTCAAAACATTCAAACTACCAGCATAGGCCGGGTTTAATGCTAATCCATTGAACATATAAGTAGACATTACTGGTCTTTGTTGAGCAAATGCTAAACAACAAACAGTAGTCAATAGAAAGAAGGATATGATCGCTTTTTTCATCTTTTCTTAAAATTACCTAACTAATTCTACAAAACCTTGAACTGGCTCTTCGCCATTTCCTAATTCTACAATGTAGAAGTAGGTGCCTGGTGGCAATTTCAATCCACCATTTCCAACATTACTAAATCCTTCGAATCTTGTTGAAGTATTGTCATACCCATCACTTTCGTAGATTCTTTGTCCTGCTCGATTGAAGATTTTAACATTGTTATTCGGGAAATAATCAATACAATCGATTAAGAAGAAATCATTCTTGCCATCTGAATTTGCAGAAACTCCATTATAGATAGTAAGAGAGGTCTCAATTGAGAATGATGACTCATAAGTACATCCATTTTCAGCAGTAAAGGTTACAGTATAATTTCCTGGATATGCATCAATTAGTCTTGATTCATTTCCTACGACTGTTCCACTTTCATCTCTCCATTCATACTCTGTTGCAAGATTAAATTCCGCAAAGCGAATGATAGCAGTACCTGTAAATTGATTAGTTGCTCCATCTTCTGTTCGTAGACATACTGAATTATTAAACTCAACTTCAAATTCTGGATCTATCACTTCATAGCCTATCTCCACTGGAGTAAATCCTGATGTACAACCTGTTGATAAGTTAGTAGCTCTTACCAGATAGGTAGTCGTATCTAGATTAAACACCTCAGATCCGGTAGCATATGGATTAGACATATCCAATGGATCGAACCATTCAAACAGGAAGTTATTAGTTACTCCATCCACGTTAGCTAATGCACTACCATTAGCAAAAGAACAATTGTTCCTGCCATTGTTTACGAGTACAAAAGGATCATTTGGTTGAACTGATTCATCTAGTATGTCGAATATTTCTGTTGTTGTACACCCTGTAACCGCGTCGGTAAGCACTAATCTATAAGCGCCAGCGTCAAGGTCATTTATAGTATTAGCATTGCCAATAAGAGCTCCTAAAGGATCAAACCATTGAATAGAAATAGATCTTAAAGAGTCAGAACCTCTCAATACAACTTCAGCATAACCATCCTTGGTATCAAAACATACAGTCACATTTTGAGTAATCAAATCATAATTAAGTGCATTTGTATTGTTTTGATCCAGCACTGAAATATTGTCAACTGACTGGCAGAAACGGTCACTTTTTTCAACAACAAGTACAGTGTAATCTCCAGAAGGTAAACCTTCTTGGCTATTTCCTGTAAAGTCAGCAATAGTAGAATCAGGAGCGCTTACGATTCCGTTATACCAATAGAAGTCATAATTCTGATTTTGTCCAAAAATCACTGAAGCGGTAACTGACCCATCAGGTGCTAAACAACTCTTATTATCCTCTTTAGATAGTCTTAAAGGATAATCAGTACGCTCTTCATCTGGCAGTGTTACAGTTTCTACAACGGAACAACCTGTACCAGTATTCGTCACTTCAAAAGTATATGTGCCAGCAGGTAATCCTGATACCGTAGCTGTTGTTTCACCAGTAAGAGTGCCAAAAGAACCAATATCTGCATCATCTAAGGTGTTTGCTGTACCTGTTCCAAAATACCATTGAACTGTGTAGTCAGGAGCTGATGGTATTATTTCATCAAATACTATAGTCAATGGATCGTCTATTAAAATGGTCATCGTTCCATTAGGATTAGCAGGATCGCAATTTGTTTGTTGTGTAGATTCAACATTTGCTACCTCAGGGAATGATGAGTCATCACCAACTTCCACTTGGAATATTGGTGTAGTACAATTAATTACCGTATTAGTCCCGACGATAAAGTAAGTAGTACCTCCTGATGCCTGATTAAATACTGCTCCATCAGTTGGTACAGTAAATACTGGAGTCGCTCCAGCATTATTTGGATTTTCATCATAAAACGCAAATGAATAGTCCGCAAGATTATCAGGGTTGTTACTTCTTTCAACAGCTGTAACATCTATAATTCCATTTGCAGGAGTACAATTTGTTGCATTTGTAACATCAACAGAGATAATCTCTACTTCGATTGGCACATTTGGTACAGTGATTTGAGCAGTACTTGTACATCCCGAAGATGCTTGAGATACTTCGACGCTATATAGACCAGCCGCCAATCCAGAGATTGTACCTTCATCAAAACCTACAGGAACTGATCCGTTGGCTAATGGGACTCCAGTAAGAAGAACTGCAGAACCACCTATATCAGCTGCTGCACCAAAATACCATTGGAAAGTGTAATCAGGGTTCGTATGATCCTGACCATCAGCAAGAGCTGAAAGTGTACCATTTGGAGTACTTCCAGGTGCACAAGTAGAATCCGCTGCATCTATCGTAATAAGTATTTCAGGGAAGAATGGATTATCCGCAATGGTAAAGTCCACATTTGCTGAAGGACACCCACTGTCATTATTTGTAGCTACAGCATAAAAGTCTCCAGCTGCTAAACCTGTGATCTCATATGGCGAAGTACTAACAGTCCCTTGAGAAACATTTCCAGGATCGGTAAACACCTCAAGGGTAAAGTCACCGGCATCCATGGCAGCTTCGTCAAAGGTTATTCCATCTTGGATGATTTCAAGTAAGACAAAAGATCCATTGTCAAAGCAGAATGTTTTGTTATTCACTTCTGAATTTGTAATAGAAGGGAACACTGGTTCATTTGGAACGGAATAAGTTCTGGTAATGAAGCAGCTTGTATTCGTATTAGTTACGGTTACTGTATAATCCCCAGCAGGAACACCAGCTAGAACTGCTTCATTTTCTGTTACACCGAATTCAGTGTTCACATCATTACCTGAGGCAACATCTATCCATAAGAATGTTAAGAAGGCTTGATTTGTATGATCATAGATTCCATCTACCAGCACTTCTAATCCTCCAACACTATTAGGGCCACCACAATTTTCATCAGGTTTAACAGAAACTAATGTAACAACTGGATTTCTTACGGAATCCTTCACATTGATTATTGCAGTAGCTGCCAAACATCCTGTTGTCGTGTTTTCAGCTGTGATGAAGTAATCATTAGCTGCTAGATCCGTGTAAGAAATAGAAGTTGCAGCAATGTTCGTATAAGGAGATCCTACCAATTCGCCAACACCTACAGCTCCAGTAAATATGCGTATTTCGAAATCTGTTAAGTCACTAGAGGAAACATCCACATCATTAATGATTAATGTTCCGCTATTACCAACACATAATGTATCAGGCTCTGTTCTAGCTTGGATTGCGACAACATCAATCGTTGGTATATTATCCATAGATCCGACATTAAATGCGGCTGTTGCAGTACAGCCCTCATTGCCAGTTACTGGAGTATCTCCAAGATCTTTTGTTACAACTACGCTGTAATCACCCGTAGCTAAATCAGAGAGTATAGTTGATGTAGCATTGATAGTAGCAGATCCTCTAGTGCCTCCATCAACAGGGTATATTTCATTTGCAGCAAGAACAGCTCCTCTATACCATGTAATTGTGTAATCTGCTGAGGTAGCCGCAACACCTTCATCAACAATCGATATGGAGATTTCACCATCTCCAACATTACCTGTATTATCGCAGAAGGTATCCTCAATAATACTCGTTGCAAGATTGATTATTGGATTGACGGTTTCATCTTCGATGATGAATTCGATAAAGTCAGCAGCAGGTTGCGTACAACCCGTACCATTCGCAGCGGCTGTATTAGTGATTTGTAGGTAGTAAGTATCTGGCGCAAGTCCAGCTACTTCACTAGCTCCTGCGTCACCGTTATTAAAT
>JBDWTN010000001.1 GCA_039984955.1 Marinobacter alexandrii | reverse complement strand
ACCCCATTCTCATTTGTTTTTAATCCTGATGGGGCAAAAATATTTGTCATGGGTAGTAATGGTGATGACATTAATTCTTATACACTATCTACCGCTTATGATGTTTCAACAGCCGTTTTTGATGGAGAAGAGGAACGACTTCCTGTAAATTCTTTTGACACATCTCCTTTTGGTTTGGCCTTTAGCCCAGATGGAACGAAAATGTTTGTTGTAGGCGCTTCTACAGATGCCATTTATGAATTCAACCTGTTTGATATTGCTCCTGAGATCGATGGAACAGTGGCTGATCAAGAAGTCAATGATCGATCTACGATTGCGCCTTTCGCGGACATATTGATAACTGAAGGAAACAATCAAGCTGTAACAGCTACGATCACATTAGATGATAATGCAAAGGGAGTGCTCTCTGGTGCTGACCTCACAGGGACAGGGCCTTACACGGTGGCTGCTACAACTTCGGATTTATTGCAAACCATTTTAAGGAACCTCATATTCGATCCAACAGATGATCGTGTCTCTTCTGGATCAACCGAGACCACCACATTCACATTAGCCATAAGTGATGGCAATTTGATCGCTAACAATACCGAAACAACCGTCATAACTAGTACGGATCCAAACGTGGAAAGCATTGTGCTTGTTGGAGACCCGGGAAGGTTTGATACTACGATCGACTTCATCGTTACTTTTGGAGAAAACGTAACAGGCGTAAACGTCTCTGATTTCACACTTAATACCTCAGAGTTTATAACTGCAAGTTTATCCGGAGTTAGTGGTAGTGATAATCTATATACTGTAACTGTGGCATCTATATCAGGCGATGGAATCATTAGTATAAATCTGAATGAAAGTGGGACTGGTATTCAAGATGGTGCCGGCAATCAGGTTATAGGAGGATTTGAAAGTCGAGATTATCATATTGCTGGCTTTGCATATGATATTGCTAATGCCGTCTACTTAGGTGTTGAGGAAGGTCTTAATGTTGGAAATCAGGAGGGAAATCCGCATGATCTAGTCTTCACTCCTGATGGTTTAAAAATGTTCTTACTAGGATCTTCTGGTGATGATATCAATCAGTACAACCTATCTAGCGCTTACGATGTGTCTACTGCCGTTTTCGATGCAACGGGAACGTTTTCTGTAAGGGCACAAGAATCTAATCCATATGGTTTAGCATTCAATAACGATGGCACAAAAATGTTTATTGTTGGTGAAACCAGTGATTTTATCAGTCAATACACATTATCAGTTCCTTACGATGTGCTATCAGCAACCTTTGATGGAGATTCTGAACGATTCTCAGTTGCAGGACAAGAAGCTTCACCATCAGACTTAGCCTTCAATCATGATGGTACAAAATTATTTGTTCTAGGTTTTTCCAGTGATGTGATCAACCAGTATACACTTACTAGTCCTTATGATGTGTCTACTTCTGTTTTCGATGGAGTAGATGAACGGTTTTTTGTAAATGGTCAGGAGTCTACCCCGAGATCCTTTACATTTAGTATTGATGGTATGGAAGTGTTCGTCATGGGTAACTCTGGAGATGACATTAACTCATATACATTAGCCTCAGCTTACGATATATCAACAGCAGTTTTTAATGGAAATGATGAACGGTTTTCTGTAAACCTTCAAGATCCTAGTCCTTATGGATTGACTTTTAAACCAGATGGTACTAAAATGTTTGTCGTTGGTGCCTCTACAGACTTTGTTTATGAATATGTTTTGAAAGACGTAGCACCTGAAATTGAGGGTGTATTGGTTGGTCAAGAGGTAAATGATAGATCCTCTGTTAATCCTTTTGCTGATATCATAATCATTGAAGGAAATAATCAGAATGTATCTGCCACTATTACATTGGATAATAACGCAAAAGGAATACTTTCTGGTGATGATTTGACGGGCTCAGGTCCTTATGCGATTGCTGCTGCCACTGCTACTGAGATGCAGGACATTCTACGTTCAATCGCTTTCAATCCAACGGATGATCGAGTAACCTCTGGCTTCCCAGAGATCACAAGATTCACGTTGGTCATCAATGATGGCACCTTCACTACCAGCAACAACTCCACTACCACAATTACAACGACAGATCCAAAAGTTAGCAACATTGTGTTAGCCAACAGTCCAGATCAATTTGACACGACGGTAGATTTTATCGTGACCTTTGGAGAAGATGTTACAGGTGTAGATATCTCAGACTTCATTCTAAATAGTTCTGAAAATGTTAGCTCGAGTTTAGCTGGCATTAACGGTAGTGGTAATGAATATATCATTACAGTTGAATCTATTTCAGGTGATGGGGTGATTGATATTGACTTGTTAACAACTGGCACGGATATTCAAGATGGTGGAGGAAATTCGATAATTGGAGGTTTTAATGCTGGAGAGTATCATTATTCGGGCTACTCCTATGATGTTTCTAATGCTATTTATGCTGGCATTGATGAAGGTCTCTTTGTTGGTAGTCAAGAATCTACACCTACCTCAATACAATTCAATACAGATGGAACGAAAATGTTTCTTATCGGAAGTTCTGGAGATGAGGTCAATCAATACCGTTTGGCTTCAGCATATGATATTTCCACTGCTGTCTATGACAACATTACATTTTCACTAAGATCTCAGGATCGTACAACCTACGGACTTGTTTTCAATCCAGAAGGAACCAAAATGTTTGTTTTGGGTGCAACAGGAGATAATGTTTATCAGTATTCAGTGGCTACTCCTTTTGATATGTCTACAGTTACCTATGACGGAAATGGCGAACTATTCTCATGTTCGCCTCAGGAATCGGACCCACGAGATCTGAGATTCAGCAATGATGGACTTAAATTGTTCATATTAGGTCGAACTTTTATACATAGCTACACACTCGATAGCCCTTATGATGTATCTACCGCTTTGTATGATGGCGTTGGTGAACGTTTTGCGGTAAACTCACAGGAAGGAAGTCCTTTTTCATTGAATTTTAATCTAGACGGCACAAAATTGTATATACTAGGTAATTCAAATCGTCAAGTGATTTCTTACACATTAGCTGAAGCTTTCGATGTTTCAACAGCCACCTTCGACGGGAATGATGAACGGCTTAATGTAAATGGTCAGGCTAGTAACTCTTTGGGGTTAACTTTTAAACCGGATGGTACGAAAATGTATGTAATGGATAATTCGTCTAACTATATCTATGAATACGATCTGGCTAACATAGTTCCGGAATTAGTAAATCCTATTGTGCGTATTGAAGCTTTTGAAGATGATAACTTCAATTTCGAAGTGCCTGAAAATACATTTAGGGATTTAAATTTAAGCACCGAATTGAGATATGAAGCTTCGCTTGAAAGTGGTGGTGGCCTCCCAGGCTGGTTGACTTATGACGATATCTCAAACACATTCTCAGGAACACCTACCAATGATGATGTAGCGACGTTTTCTGTTGAACTAACGGCTTTTGATGACCTTGGAACATCAGCTATAGATATTTTTGAACTCGAAGTTGTAAATGTCAACGACGTGCCAACCCTGACTCCTATTGCGGATCAAATCACAAATGAAGGCCAAGTAGTATCTTTCTCTACTTCTGTTTCAGATGTTGATGTTGGTGATACATTCACCTGGACTGTAGATCAATTATCAAGGAATAAAGGGGTTACCGTATTTAACTCTGGAGAAGTTAGCTGGAAGCCTGGTGAAGATTATGATGGTTTGAATGATGTAACGGTCACAGTAACAGATGCTGGCGGACTTAGTGCAAGTCAAAGCCTAACAATTACAGTAAATGAAGTTAACAACGCACCAACCATTTCAAGAATTGGAGATAAAGAAGTTGTTGAATCTAATACACTGGCGTTTACAGTCATCGCTAGAGATAGAGATCCTGTAGAACAAATCATTGCATATAGCATAGATGCTAGCTCCACAGGTAAGGGTATGAGTATCGATGCAGCAACAGGAGCTTTTAGCTGGACTGTAGATAATCAGGATGTAGGTTTTCATGATGTAACAGTCGAAGTGACCGATGGTGATTTAACCGCAAGTGAGATCTTTACCATCAGAGTTCGGGAAGAAAACATTGCTCCTGTTCTTACTACCATTGGCAATAGAACAGTAAATGCTTTTACACCTCTATCATTCACAGTAACGGCAACTGATGCCAATGCTGATGAGTCATTCATATTTTCTCTAGAAACGACAAGTTCTTTACCTAACAGCATTAGTTTCAATGAGATTACTGGGGAGTTTAATTGGACCCCTCGGCAGGTTGGCACATATGAGATAACTATCTCTGTTAGTGATGGAATAGCTAGCGATAGTGAGGCATTTACCATTGAAGTACAGGAGCCACTGTCTACTGAGTTGGAGACAAAACAAGAGGTAACTATATTTCCTAACCCTGTACAACGAGACTTGCAGATTAATATCAATGGCCCTGATATGGGATGGTTATCTATCCAGCTGTATAACCTGAATGGTCAGGTGGTACTTGAACGAAATGTTCAGAAAACAGAACAATTAATCGAATTAACACTTGATATAACAGGTTTAAATAGCGGTGTATATGTACTCAAAACGAAAGTAGGAAGTACGGAAAGCACCCCAGTTAATGTTATCAAAGTAGACTAAACCTACATTTTTTTAGTATTAAATGCCTTAAAAGGTTAGTGTAGAACTAACTTTTTAAGGCATTTTTAATTTCACTTTCAGAAAGCTGGTTTTATCTAATTATCATCCTTCATTGATCATAAAATAAATCAATCATTGTTCTCTTACAACATTTTTTGAAACTTGGATGATGCGAGAGCTCAATTGACAAATCCCTTATACCTGTTGCAAGGATTATAGTATTCAAATAATCCTTCTATAGGTAAGGCCTCTAGTATAAACACCTCTCCTCCTGCAAAAATCTCATCGGTCAATGCTTCTAGACCTGCTATTTGTTGCTCGGTCACTTCATCATCAGTTATGAAGTTTTCTCCATTGAAAGTTAGGCTAATATGATTGCCATTTTGAGTATAATCAAATCCTCTCAAATAAAATTTTGCATTATTTGTTTCGTCTAAAGTCACAAAGCCAACGGCGTTGAGTAAACTATCTTCAGCAAGTTCAAACCCGTAATACCATTGTAGCGCAGCTACATCTGGAAAGATCGACTGAATTTGTTCAGTGAGTATTTCATCAGACTCGTTATAAACGAACAAAGGAAAATCGATACTAAAGAACACATCAGTACCTGAACGAAAATTACTTTGCGTCTGAAAAAGTGAACTTGTGATTTCTATGTCTCCTAAATTTGGAGTACTTGAGCTCGTATATCTTACTAAATCATATGTTTGACCTGCACAAAACTCTTCTGACAATGCTGAAGAACCACCGACTGGTATCTGAGAAATAGAATAAGAGGTCCCCCCGACTGAAACGCTGACTTCACTATCTAGAATTATGGTTTCATTTTCATAACGATAACCAATAAGTCTATCAATATTCACATTCTCATTTCTTGAGATGATGTCAGTCATTGTCCGCCCGGAAGCAGCTCCATGAAATTTCATTCTCCTTCCATTAATATCGAAAGTAGTAGAGATCGTTATATCATCTGCTGGCATATAAATATTGAAAGTTGAAAAGGAACTGATGCCAGCTAGGTTTTCTGTTTGGAAAATACCTTGTCTCAAAGAGTTTTCTATTGCTGTCGAAATCAGATTATCCTCATTTGCTCCCGCAGGAGTTAATGTCGCGATAGTAACCTCTCCAAAAATGTTATCAGTTTTACTACGAAAAATAAGATTGTCTTCTGATTTTTGACTGAAAACAAACTCAAATTCTCCACCAAAAGTTGCCCGCTGAAGTTCAAACAAAAAATGAAAAATAGAATAGGTTTCAAAGATGAGTTCTAAACCTTGCGAACTATCGATGCGATATGAAACAATTTGATCTTGAAGCTCTCCATTTTGGGCCGAAATATCTGATTGTATTCGCACAGTTCCATCCTCCATGAAGTTTAAAAAAACAACGAACGTCCCTGTTTCACTGCTAGGTGAATAATCCAGCCTCCACCCATTTGATACGCTGACCAATTCTTGTCTAAGGTCATCTATTGCAACCCTTGTTCTGTCATCAAATGAAGGCAAATTTTCATCATCAAAATTATTACATCCTAATATGAGACAAACAAAAAAAAGTATTACTAAAACTTTGCTCATGGCAACCTATTTTGTATTGCCTCTCGTAATTCCACTAGACTGATACCTGTAACTTGTTGATAATGATCATCAATAGCTGCCAGTTTTTCTGTTACCATTAGTTTTCCTTCGTTTGCAGATGCACAATCACTTGTAGCACAGGTATCATCTTGAGTCATGAAATTTGCATCAAAATCACGGTCAAAAAGAAAAAAAGCTACAGTCTCAGCAAAATCCTCATTTGGTGAACTTGTCGCATAAGGAGAAACAAATCCGCGCTGCAAGGCTTCCTCATCTGTTAACACAAACCAAGACCCTGGCCCTGTGTATCCCCTTGGAGAGATTGTTTCAAAAGCATTTGGAAGTTTGTACAATTGATGAACCGTATGCGCAAATTCGTGATACACTGTTTGCAATTGTAGCGTTCTCCAATCATCGTCCTCTGGATCAACAGCGTTGACATTTGTGAGCGTGATACGAGCGCCTGCATCAGCAGTTCCTAAAACCACTGTTCCATCCGTATTGTAAATCAAACCTCCTAAAAGAATAATTTCAGAAGGCACATGATCTCTAAAGAAAGCCTCACCTCCTGGTATATCCATATATGGATCAATCCAAAACTCATCTATGAAGTCTAGCATAGGTCTTACCATCTCCAATTGAGGTGGACTTACACGCTCTCCTACATCTACATAATTATCTACAAATCGATACCGAATAGCCATTCCATACTCTTCCGTGAAATTAGTTTCGATGTATTGATCTAATTCGGTTTTAATACCATCATCTGTGTCCTTTACCGGCTCGTTCAAGGCTTCCTCAGGATAGCAGCTGATCATGGATATAACCATCAAAAAACTTAAACCAGCTATTTGAATTGCTTTTTTCAAAGTTCTCTGCTTCATATCATCTAGGGTTTGGTTCCAATCCACCTACATCTATAGCAGATTGTGGAATTTGCAATGCTTTTCTTCGATCGTCTTCATTGAGCTGAATCAATGACCCATCGATTAAATCGTGCTCAACACTTAATTGATATCGTTTAATATCATACCACCTCATTCCTTGCATGATAAATTCTTTTCTTCTTTCCAGAAAAATCAAATAAGAAAGAATATTGTTCAAATCGTTACCACTATTATAGAAATCGCTTAGCACTTCTCTGGTGAGCAAAGGTGTTCCTCCACTAAAACGTTTCTCACTAAGTGCTTGAATATCATCGATAGACCTGTCGAAATTCCCAAGATATGCGTTAGCTTCTGCTCTATTCAATACTACTTCCTCACCACTAAAAGCGATATGTATGTAGTAAGGAAAACCCACACTTGAATTAAGGCTTGCGCGTTCGAATAAGCCTTCATAGCGAGCTGGGTAAACATTGTTAAGCCCTTTTACAAAGGCTGGATTTTCTCTTTCATCATTTAGTCCTCCAAGCGGGCCTGATCCAAATAAACTAGAATAGAAATTTCGTTCAGGACCATATGCAAAATCAGTTCTTTGTACCAACGAGATTTTCCGAATAAGTAATAGGTTGCTAGAGAGATCAGGTGACGTGTATAGGCGGGGGTATTCTGCAACAGATGCACTAGCTAGTTGGAATCTATCTGACGTCAAATCTCTTATGAAATTCTCAGGATTTGACCCCAATAACTGATCACTATACTGAACACATTTAATAAATTCTCCGCTAAATAAGTAAAATCGAGAGGCGAAGGCTAACGCAGCATTTTTGTTAAAATGATATTTTCCAGAATTCTCAAAGAAACTATCGTCTACTAAATCCAATCCAATTAATAAATCATCCTCAACTTCGCTATAAATTCTGCGAACAGATTTACGCTCATATTCAGCTAGGAAAGTAGATTCAGGAGTTTTGATGTATGGGACTCCATCAGAATTACTATTAGCATCAAAATGCTGACCGAAAAGATTAACCAACATGAAATGACCGTATGCCCTAGTCAGGCGTGCTTCAGCTTCTATGGCATCTCTTCTTGCTTGATCTTCGCCCGTATCTACTGGTAAGTCCTCCAGTAATTGCAACACTTCGTTCGCATGAGCAATGGCTTCATATGTCTGGAACCAAAAAAAATCAGGAGTATCGGCATCTGTAGGCCCTGTGGTAACATCTTCCCATTTATATATCTGCTCATGACTAAGTCTCTGTGTTGTTCCCAAAGTGAATTGAACGTCATCAGTCATCCAATCGGTGAAATTTGGGCTAGCTAAAGAGTATGCATTTACTAAAAGCTGTGCTGCTTTTTCTAAGTTATCTACCTCTACTCTATTATCCGGATCTTCATCTAAAAAATCACTGCATGCACCTATAGCAAGCACTAATGTTAAACACAAAATTTGTGTTGGAAGGTTTACCAATTTCAATTTTATGTTTCTCATCTAAAAGCCCACATTTAATGAAAAAGTAATCAATCTAGGTTGTGGTAACGCAATACCACCTGTACTAAAAAACTCGGGATCCTGCCCTCTTAAATTTTCTCTATCGGAGTATAAAAGAGCAAGATTTTGTCCTTCAACAGATATATTAAAATTGCTAAACCCTAAACGCTCCGTAAAGCCTGATGGCACATTGTAACTTAATCTTACCGTTTTCAATCGCACAAAATCTCCGTCTGCTATTCGAACAGTACTTTTATTATATAATTGATAGGCTTGAACCGTACTTCCTCCTTGTGCCAAGGTATTCGCATCAAGAATGACTGGAATATCTGTAATATCTTCATCTCCCGGAACTGCCCATCTATTTACTAACTCGCCTGGTAATGCGTCGAAATCAGTATAACTTGAAAAGAAGGCGTCATTCAGTCGAATTTTATAATCAAATTTATATGACAACAATACTGAAAGAGTGAATTGTTTATACTTAAAAGTGTTAGTAAAGCCTCCTGATCCTCTAGGTTCAGTTGATCCCTCAAATATCAATGTCTCTTCCAATCCTTCTCTATTTTGTAGATCGAATTCAAATACTTGTTGTCCTTCACTACCAAAAAAGGTAGGGATACCTGCATTATTCAATCCCGCAAAATCGGTCGAGTACAATGACCTCCTAGGTCTACCTAGAACCGCAGCTCCTGCTTGACCAATGGCATCTACGAAACGCGGACCAAAGTCAAGTTTTGTAATTCGATCCTGACTATACCCCATATTAAAGTTCGTTCGCCAGCTAAAATTTTCTCTTTCCATATTTAATGAGTTGACGGTAAATTCAAACCCATTTATTTCCATATCAGCAAAGTTTCCAACCTTCAGCCCCTGACCTCCTACTCCACTGGTCTGTACTGTACCTATCAAGTCAAACGAAGTTCTTTTGTAGTAGTCAAAGTTCACTCCTATTCTTCCATCCAATACGGAAAAGTCAACACCTATATTAAACTCTTGTAGCTTCTCCCAAGTTAATTCTGTATTCGTAAGATCTTCAATGAATAGAACTGGTTCTACATCTGTCGGGCGAATAGTGATGTCTGATTGAATATTCAAAAGTGCGCTAGCATTAGGAGGAAGATTTCCTGAAACGCCATAAGTTGCTCTTAACTTAAGGTTTTGTACCGGCATATTTTCAGCGAAAGATTCGTTAAACACATTCCATGCGCCGCTTACATTCCATGTTGGGAGAAATTGAGCTTGTCTACTTCTGCCAAGTTGGTTTGAACCATCGTACCTCAACGTGAAATTTGCTACGTATTTCGATTTGTACGAATAGCCTCCATTTAAAAACCAACCTACAAATCGATCACGTTCTTCATCAATGGAGAAATAATCGATGTTTTGAAGATTAAAAAACTCTATGATATTAGGGTCCGTCGCAACGACTCCCCCACTTCCAAATACAACTCCCAAACCAGTAGCACTAGTAGAGGATCTATTTGTAAATCGTAGTTCTTGTCCAGCAAGTGCATTTATTTGATGCACAGAGTTAAATGTCTTAGACCACTCTGCGCTCATACGCCCAAAAAAGTTGAATAAGTCATTTTGATCTTGAAAATTAAATCCTCCTTCGGGCAATACCACCACTGGATTAAGTCCAGGATTATTTGGGTCATTAAAAAGCAGATTGTTGGCATCTTGAATAAACTGCGTACCATCAGCACGGAAAGCTTCCGCTTGATTGGAACGCTCAGTTACTACATGATCTCTTCGAGTATCAGCATATCTCACCTGAAACACCCCTTTTATACTCAAGTTGTCTATCGGATCGAAATCAAAATTAGTCTGAGCAGAAATGTCGACTACACGAATGTCAATGAAGTTATTGTCTAATTCGTCTAAAATATTAAAAGGGGCAAAATTTCTCCTAAAAAACTCTAAGTCACCATTTTCATCAAAAGGGCGTATGGATCTTGCAGTATTGAGACTGTAGCTGTAAGGATTGATATCAAAGTCTCGATTGAATTGTCCTGTTATTGGATCTAACTCTCTATTGCGCGTACCTGGTGCTTTCTGATCTCTATAACTAGCACTTAATTTAAGGCCAAAAGTGAATTTATCTGATATGAAATAAGTGTTTCTAGCAGTTCCAGTAAAACGACTTACTCGATCTGCTATCGTTTGACCTTGATCATTTAAATAGCTAAAAGAGTAATAATTATTAGCCTTTTCGCTTCCAGTGGTAAAACTTAAGGAATGCTGTTGTTGAAGGCCTAAATCTCGAAATAATGTACCAAACCAATCTGTATTTGCATTTTCGTATTGATTCAAAAAGGATTCGTTGAGAGTTCCTCCAGGTCCCCAGGGAATATCTTTCGCTGCAATCAAACTGAACATCTTACCTACTGCTCCGAAGTTCCGTGCTCGCACAGCTGTACTGATATCAATCAGACCTTTGTTTGCCAATTCCCGATAAACAGAAAGTTCCTCTGCAGAATTCAGTAGATCAAATTGATTGTAAGTAGGTCGCAACTTCCCTGAAAAGTTGGCACTGTAATTCACTTGCAATTTTCCACTTTTTCCCCTTCTGGTTGTAATAACAACAACTCCATTGGCCGCCCGTGCGCCATAAATAGCTGTAGCTGAAGCATCTTTTAAGATCTGAAATGATTCAATATCATTGGGGTTTAGGTTAGCAATAGAAGAGCTCACCAACAAATTGGCATTCCCGGAGATAAGATCATCTGTATTGACATTTGCCAAATCCTCCAATATCACTCCATCAATAACAAAAAGTGGTTGATTATTCCCGTTAATAGACGCATTTCCCCTAATTCGTATCCTTGGCGCTGTACCAAATGTACCAGAAACGTTCTCTACATTTACTCCCGCCACTTGTCCCTCCAGAACTCGACTAACGTCTACCATACCTTGAGGACGAATATCATCCATCTTCAAGCTTTCTGCAGCACCCGTGAATAGTTTCCTGTTGACTTCTTGGAACCCTGTAATCACTACTTCTCCAATGGAAGTCACTTCTTCTTCTAAAGTAATACTGAGTGAGGATTGTCCGCTATATGAGATACGTTGTTCTTTCATACCTAGCATCTTCACTACTAGTGCATCTCCTCGTGACATCATCAATACGAAGTTTCCTTCAATATCAGTGACTACCCCTTTTTCAGTAGTTTCATTGAAAATAGTGACTCCTATAAGAGGTTCTCCTGTAGTATCAACGATTTTTCCGTTGATGGTTGATTGTGCATAGGCAATGCCACATAGCACAATAAGGAGTAAAATTGACAATCCCTCTCTCATAACATTTTACGCCTAAGCCAAAATTTCGAATTACTACTTACTAAATTTTAAAGAAAATGTAGTGTTTATATTTTGTGAAAAATTAGTCGCTAGCGAATCAAATTCAGAATCTGTTACTGTAAAGGCACCATCTCCGTCAATTGTCCCATCGGCAAACCATTCATTAATTTTTGTTTGGGGAAACGCTGAGCCCGCTTCTGAAAATTCTAAAATAAGATCAGATCCCGTTATTTCAGCTACTGAATATTCATAAGATAATCCTCCTATTTCAGTACCATCTACTTCTAAAAATAAGTCTCCATCCTCATCCAATTCCCATTCGCCATCATCATCAATATTACCAATAGATCCTCCAGTAAGGGGGACTTCCTCCAAAATTCGTTCGTAAGTTCCATCGGCGAGAAATTCGATACTGTATACGTCTTCTCCGAAAAGACTTGCTCGGTCTGAAAACTCTAGATATTCAAAATCAGACTCAGTAACGTTTGAAGAGACATTAAATAACTCCCATGTACCAATAATAGGATCTACTGATGGTCCATCATCACTTCCACAAGAGGTTAAAAAAGCAAATCCACATAAAAGGGCGAATACGTAAATAATTTTCTTCATATACATTTTAATTAAGAGTTTGTCATAAAGATATCAATCATGATCTCCATTTCCCTTACTTAATATCGATTTTATAAGTAAAAAAGTAATATTAGTTATGCCATTGAATTTTCCCTATTCTCTTAACTAATGTGTTGGATAGTTTATTTGTTCTTGATACTATTTGATGTGGTTATGACACCACTCAGGCATGTTTATTCCTACATTCATCAATCATAAATTCAATTGTGTTTGATTCATTTTACTCTTTGACTGAAATTTCACTTTTTAGCTCGCTTTAGAGTTACAAAAAAGCGAAGTAACCACTAGCTTTGCTATGCTTAAACTCCCTATACCAATGAGACTAGGACAACTAGCCCGTAAATATGACATTCGTGTACAAGACATCATCTCCTATCTAGAAAATGATGCTACAGAAGAAATTCACTCCAATACCAAGTTAAATGATCAAGATGAAGCTGATGTTTTGGATTTTTTTGGCATAGAGGCGGTAAAAGAACTAGTAATTCAGGAAGAACTGGAAGTCATCCAGGAAGAACCGGAAGATGTCAGGGAAGAGCCAATAACGGAAACCAAAGAAGCTAAATCACCCACTGAAGAGGAGTCTGAATGGGATGCAGAAGACTCTGAGTATGTTGTTCAAAAAGAAAAGACACTTACCATACCTGAAACTCCATTGGATGATATTGCTTCAGTAGAAGGAGAGATTGAACCAGTTTACATTCAAGAAAAACCTGCAAAGGAAGAGTCTGGAGTTATCATCGAAGAATTAAAGTCAGAAGACTTGACTCCTAAAGAAGATGAAGTGATTCAAACAGATAAGCTTCTAGAAATGTTGGAATCTGAAGAAATACCAGCCGAACTTGCTAAAATCAAACTGATAAAAGCACCCAAAAAAGAATTGTCTGGCTTGAAGGTATTGGGTAAAGTTGACCTTCCAGAACCTAAGAAGAAATCTGAACTCGAAGAAGAGCAAGAAAAAAAATCAAATCGTGAAAGAAAATACCAACGACCTCAACTAAGCGAAGAAGAAAAGGAAAAACGTCGATTAAAAGCCAAACGTAAGCAAGAAGCTTACGAAGCACGAGAGGAAAAGAGAAGAACAGAACAAGAAGCGCAGAAGCTAAAAGAACTTAGATCTGCTCATTATCAACAGAAATTAGAACAAACACAGACGACAAAGAAGGTCAAACGAAAAGTCAAACAAGAAACTGAACCTATCGAAGAGGAGGCTAAAGGTGTTCGACCTGAACCAAAAACATTATTAGGTAAGTTCTGGAGGTGGATGAATACTGCATAGGAAATCAATTCAATTCGTTCAAAATCAAATCTGTAATTTCAAAACGTGGGAAGTGGCCTGTATTTGACAGCAGAATCACTGTAATTCCTTCATCTGGTTGCTTCAAAAACATGGAAAAGAATCCAAGGTCTGTTCCAGGGTGGTAATGTATTTCATGTTTCTTAGAAGCTTTGAACATGTAATTGTCCAACATCCATCCATATCCATAATCTCCTTCCCAATCCAGATACTCTGCTCTAGGAACATATGCTTCTTGAAGTTTTTCTGAGTCGATGAGTAGCTCTGTTTCCAATGATTTACTCCACAAAAACAAATCATCAACAGTTGAAACAATGCCGCCTGACCCAATCACGTTTTCCGAGTAGTATGAAGTTTCTGGTTTCCCATAGAAGTAGCCTGCAGCAAGCATAGAGGCATCTTTCGGAGATCCATGCGAGCTGGAATTCATTTCGACTGGATCAAAAATTTGTTCTTTCAAAAATGTTTTATAATCTACGCCACTCACTTGTTCTACGATATATGCGAGGAGTAGAAAGCCAGAATTTGAGTATTGGAATTTACTTCCTGGATCAAATTCCAATGAATCACTACAAAATTTGCTTACAAGCTCTCTAGACTCATAAGGTCGATCAAATAATTGCACCATATATTCATTCTTTGCCAGATAATTTGGTATTCCAGATTGATGAGAGAGTAACTGTTCAATAGTTACATGACCGTGTCGGTAGTCCGGTATAAACTTCCCAATGGTATCTGTAAAGCTCAATTTTCCTTCAGCTTCTAACTGCATGATTAGCATTGAAGTGAATGTCTTGCTTGTGGATCCTATCCTAAATTGAGTCTCCCTTTGGTTATTAGTCAATTCATTATTGTATTGACCAGTAAAAACTATTTCATTATCTCTCGCAATCAATGCATTTCCATTAAACAGTCCCTTTCTATTGTAAAAGGTAAGAATTGAATCTACCCTAGCATTGATTTCTTTAGGATACTTTCTTAGTCGTCCTTTGATATCTTTTTTGATATCATCGGCTGTATTATTGGATTCAATTTTTTTCGCGATTTCATTGAAGTCTGTATCTGGGAGTATGATTGTATGATCATTCCAAAACACTGAATCATATTCGGAATGCTGAAATTCGATTAGCTTTTCTTTGCCAAGCATTTCTTCTTTTTCAAATGGCACTGCATCATTCAGCTGAAGGGAAGTCACCAAATAGTCCACGTGAACATCAAGACTGAAGTTAAAGTGCTCACGCGTACTTCTCATAGAGATACTCCCATCCTCAATCACATTACTTAGATAATATTTTTTTCCAGATTTCTTGTAAGTAACCTTTTGTGTTTGACTCAAAACCTCAATATGAATGTCAAACAGCTCCATTAAGGCACGATAAGCTACATTGAACTTAAAATGGTGAATACCTTTCGGGCTCAAACCATATTCTACATATACAAATCCAAAGTCTTCTGTATCGATAAAAACCTTCCCTTTAAAACCAAGCTTGTCTACTCCATCATTCAAATCAAATGAAATGATGTAAACCTCTCTCCCCTCATGGGGGTAAATCCCCTCCAGAATGAACGTATGAGTCTTGACTGTCTTCTTTTTAAACATTGTTTCAATGAGTGATGTATTCACAACATCTTGATTAAAAATACTCTTTGGTTTTAATCCTAAATCCATCGAATGAGCTGCTCGTTCATCCGTGAGTGCCCTCATCCTAACTAGCTTAAATTGGTTTTTATTTGGTTTCTTAGATCGATACAAATCAAAAACGGCCTCAGAGAGATGGACATACTGATCATCTTTTTTTGAAGTAATTCGATAAAACCCCTTACTTATATGAGGCGAATCGTAATAGTTTTTAGGAATACTATCCAATGCACGGCTAAAGACTCCCTCTGCTGTCAAGCTTGTAACCGTCACCTCTTTCAATTGTTGGTTGTCTTCTTCCAAATAAATATCGAGTTTTTGATTATCCCCAGAAAGCACTACTGACTTAGACTTGAATCCAACATATGAGACATGAAGTGCCTCTCCTTTATACTTTCTATTTAAAATAAGTCTGTAAGCTCCTACTGAATTACATATTGTTCCTTTGGTGTTATTTAGGAGTCCGAGTGTACTAAAAGGAAGTGGCTCCTTAGTCACATTTGAATAGACTTTACCAACTACAATAAACGTATTGTCTTGAGCACAGATAGTTGTAAGAAAGGTGAGGGAGCATATGAGGTAGAAAGCTATTTTTTCATTAATCATGTTAGATCATTTCTCCAAGAATGTCAAAGGCGAGGGATAGGTTGTCTAATAGTTAGATCATTCGATTTTTTTAACAAAAGTGATCAAGCTTAACTAGTAGAGGCTACTAAGTTTGCACATGATAAGAATCACAATTTTTCACATTGAATGCAAAAGAAATAGTGTGAAAAATGGGGTCATAATTAAGGAAGATGAAACATATCAAATTGAATCAATAAATACCTTCATTAGCTCAGAATTACTAATTAAGATGTTGTTGCAATAATTTTTCAACTACTACTATTCGCTATTTACTATAATAAACAACATTATTTAAACTCAACATTAGACACCTATAAATTTTTATCATCTGATAATTTTGATTCGTTTTTATTTTTAGACGAATCGTCGAAAGTACGTTGTAAGCTTTTCATTTTCTAGTTAATTTGAAATGTTATCATCGACCTAAAGCTGATTTATTGAAACTGAAAGCATTTACCATTTTATCACTAGGACTCATCACGTTCGCATTGCACGCTCAACGCGAACTAG
This sequence comes from Marinobacter alexandrii, assembly GCA_039984955.1. Taxonomy (NCBI): domain Bacteria; kingdom Pseudomonadati; phylum Pseudomonadota; class Gammaproteobacteria; order Pseudomonadales; family Marinobacteraceae; genus Marinobacter; species Marinobacter alexandrii. The sequence goes on along the minus strand of JBDWTN010000001.1, from coordinate 84,788 downwards.
ATAGTCTATATCAATTGGCGCAACATGAAGAAGATACAATCGTCCTGGTTGAAGTGATGAATCAAGCAGCTTATGTATTGATAAACATCAATCCAGACTCTACCATCCTAATAGGACAAAAAAGTGAACAACTCGCCAAACGTATAAACTATACTTTCGGTGCTACTGAGGCTAAAATGCGTCAGGCCAATGGTTATGCAGCGCTTGGCAATTATTACCTGGCACTCAACTTGTACCTGGAGGTAAAAAAAACTTACGATTCTCTTCAAAACACTTCTAAAATCGCTGCATGTCTCAATAATATAGGCATGATTTATAATTTCATTGATGATTATGATAGAGCATTGAGCAATTACAAAGCGGCAGCAGCTCTATTTGCAAAACTGAAAGATTCATCCCGACAAAGTATCATCTTGAATAATATCGGGCATATCTACAAGAAACAAGATGAATATATTCTTGCGATGGAGTATCTATATCAATCACTTAAACTTGGCATAGAAGTTCATGACCAGAATATTGAAATCTTACCTGTTTACAATCTTGGAAGTACTTACATGCTAATAGATCATTACGATTCTGCAGAATTCTACTTGAATAAGTCAAAGGAAATGGCGTTAGCACTCGACAATCAATACATTTTGAGTTTGACACTCATAGATGAAGGTAGGATGTATATGAAATCGGGCGTTGTGCAGAAAGCTGAACATGCTTTCAAAGAAGCTTTCGATGTAGCTACAAAAATTCACTTACGTCCGCAGAGAAAACAAGCTTCTCTATACTTGTCAGAATTGTATGAGCAACGAAGCATGTTTAATAAAGCTCTGATGTATCATAAACTTTACAAAGCATTAGATGACTCATTGTTCAATAGGGATTTAGCAAAACGAATGGCTTTTCAGGAAGCGAAGTATGAGCTTGATAATGAACAGATTATAAAAGAAGCAAAACAAAAGCAGACTCAACTCGAGCAACAGAAAGCTTTAAATAATGCTATTTGGGTTCGAAATACACTCATTGCTGGGCTACTAGCGATGTTTTTCATCTCTTATCTCATCTACAAGAATTACTCTCGTAATAAGATGGCCAACAAAGCACTACAAAAACTAAACTATCAGATAGAATCACAAGCAGAAAAATTGCGTCAGGCTAATAGTGAAATAACAGAGATGAATAACGACCTGGAAATGATGGTCAATCGACGCGCTAAAGAACTGGAAAAAAGGAATCAGCAACTAAAGGAATATATCTCCTCTAACTCTCATATTGTACGTGCTCCTCTAGCTCGTATACTCGGCCTTGTTGACCTTTATAAACCGGGGGATTCTGAAAATCTTGATTTTATAAATAAAAGCATTCATGAATCTGCCACTGAACTGGATAATGCATTAAGGGAAATCAACCAGAAGCTCAACGATGAAGAAAACATCGAAAAAGAGTAAGCAATACTATTCTCTAATTCCAAAAGGTTTTGGTTGAAAGTCGGACGTATTTTCTTTATTAGATTCTGTCTGTTGATAGTTATCGGTTTATAGTAATATCTCCGTAGAATAAATAATAGTCTTAAATTTTCTTTCTGCCTGGAAGAATATGCTGAATATATTCATGAGTGGAAAACTCCAAAAGATGTTTTAGGTCGATTCATCTAAGCATTTCTCTCTTTTGGCTAATCAATTTATTATACCTGCTCTGAATACTTAATTTACGTGGATTATGAAAAGATTCACCTTCATTATTATCGCTGCTTTATCTCTCACAAACTGCTTTTCGCAAAACCAGGATCTCAAGAAAGCCATAAAACATTTTAATGCGCACAATTATGGCATTGCAAAAGAAGAAATCAATCAAGCCATAAAGCAACCTTTCGAATCAAAAGAGGAACTTACCAGTGCTATGTATTATTACTTCATGATCAACACTGAGTTTTACTCCAACAGGTTACGATTATCAGAGAATGTAGAGGTTTCAGAAAAGATCGCTGAGTCTTATGAGGTTTACTTTAAGAATACTGAGAGTGTTCAGCACAAAAAGGAGATGGATCAAAGATTATCTGCATTGATAGAGAACCTAATTATGTTATCAGATGAGCAACTGCAAAATAATCATCCTCATGCGTATTTTATCTCAAGAGATCATGCAGCTCACTTGATGGCTGAAATAGGAAAACCAACAAACGAGTTTTACTACGATCTTATACTCAAATCAGAAGAGCTAAATTTTTCAAATAAATCAGTCCAATATTGTAGAAAATTAATAGGCAATGGCTATAAAGAAGATTTTGCATATAAGCTGATCTTGGAACACTTGTATGCCGTTGAAGAATTCGCTGAGGTAGATAGAATTCTTGAAGAGGTGAATGAAAAATTCAAAGACAACTTATCTTTTTCAGTAATTCAAATTCAGCGATATATAGATCGAAAAATGCCTCATACAGCACTTGTTCTATCTGATCTTGCATTAGAAGCATACCCGAACGATTTACAACTTCTTTTCTTAAATGGTCTTCTTTATGCTAAAGAAAATAATCACGATAAAAGCTTAGCATCATTTAACAAGGTACTTAAGATGGACAAAGACCATTTTGGATCTAATAGAGAAGTAGGAAGGTATTACTTAAGGTATTCTAATAAAGGTGACAATTCAACACAAGCTTTAAAATATCTTGAAAAAGCCCAAAAGATTAATCCCAATGATAAAGAAGCGACTAAACTTTTAGAACAAGCGTTCTTGGAAATCAATGGTTCTGCAAGTCAACTTACTAAAAACAATAGCCCAAATTAGTATTTTGAAAAGTCAAGTGTTTGACTAGATGAAATTAAATTTGGAACCAAAATTAAACCGTTTTATACGATATTATTATTCACCTACTTAATCAACTGTTTATTTACTTCCCGTGAATAGTCATTGTCCTTACATCGCACAAAATTCTTAATAAAGGTTTTTAATCTGTCTAGTATCATTACAACTTATTGATATACTTGCCTTCAAAATTTACCCGTTAGGAATTTGTGAACAAGGTAGTTGGTAGTCTTTTATTCTTTTTAATATTCATGAATGGGATTTATGCCCAATCTTCTTTAGATACAGTTAGATTAACGCAGAAGCAGGCGTTAATTATTTCTGACTCCATCTTTATCCCCAAAAAAGACACTATTATCTTCATTTCTGATACAATTTCATATCGAGTTTATGATAATAAATATGTTCTTTCTGATGGCTTTTATGATTCGGTTTATGCTGTAGCTCGTCAAAGTCGAGTCACCAAAGAACTCTATAATTTACTGATAAACAGTAATCCAACGCAAGGTGGTATCACAGACACTGAACCTGTGAAAAGTGAATCTTTCTTTGAAGAATTTGAAGGTAAAACAATTAATTCTATCCAATTCGTCACTGTAGATATTCTGGGGGGTGACATCAATGATACCACAAGGAAAGCTCAATCAAGTATAGGTGAATTAAGTAATCAATTGCACCAAAATACCAGAAAAAATGTAATCAAGAAACATTTACTTTTTAACATAAGAGATAAAGTAGACCCATTCGAGGTGGCTGATACTGAACGTGTTATACGGTCATTAGCTTACATTGAAGATATTCGGATCAAGCTAAAAATAGATCCGGATGATACCAATGGTGTGATAGTCACTGTAATATCTAAGGATCGGTTTCCTTGGTCTCCAGATCTTTCCATTGATGAAAATAGTGCTTTTAGGGTAGGCTTCATCAATCAAAATATTTTGGGTACTGGAAATGAATTTGGAGTTGGATATTTATATGCCAAGAATGATGTGCCATCACATGGGTTTGATGCTCAGTATACCATTAGAAATGTTGACGATTCATTCATAGATGCTACTCTGTTTGTATCTGACAACTACCGTGGGAAAAGTAAGGGGATTACGTTTAGTAGAAACTTTGTATCTCCAGATATAAAGTATAATGGGGAAGCCACTTTTGAACATGTTCAGCCTATTAGAGATTTGGTATTTGCCGATTCGCTTTATGAAGAAAACTTTAGCATTGAGCGGAAAAGTTACGATATATGGGCGGCTCGGTCTTTTTTACTGCAAGAGCGTAGAAGCCTTAGTCTAGCTCTCAGATTGGATCATGATAATTTCTCAGAAAGACCTATCGTTCAAATAGATAGTAACGAGATCTATCATAATCATCATTTCTTGGTTGGTGCAGTTTCTTTTAGTCAAATCAATTTCTTGAAAACCAAAAACATTCTCTCATTTAACATTACTGAGGATGTACCTGTTGGATATTTGTTTTCGTTTCTATTAGGAAAAGATTGGACTGAGTTTGGCACTAGGAACTACAGGGGGTTCCTAGGGAGTTTTTCTACTTACAATAAGAAAAAAGGATACTTTTTATTTGATTTAGAATCTGGTTATTTCTTAAGAGATGATTTCAAAACCAATGTCATCTTCCAGTTTAAAGGACGTCACTTCACTCCATTAATCGATCTAAATGGAGCTTATTCAAGAATATTTACACGGTTTTACTTCTTCAATGGAAATAGACTTTCCATTCCTGAATCTCAAAGTTTAGTTGGCGAAAATAGAATTAGAAGTATTGAAGGAAATCAAATAGAAGGTGATAGAGTTATATCACTTTCTTCAGAATATGTAGTCTTTCAACCCTGGTATTTCTACGGGTTCAGGTTTGCAACTTATGCCCACCTTGGGATTGGACATGTTCAAGAGTCTAGGATTTCTACGCCCTTTTCAGAAACGTACTACAACTTTGGGGGTGGAGTACGGATACGAAATGAAAGCCTCGTCTTCAACACCTTTGAATTCAGAGTGTCCATATTTCCAGAACCTCCTATCGAAGGTCAGGTCTTTTACTTCAAGGTTAATCTTTCTGCTCCAAGGTTCTTTGAAAGCCCAACCGTGAAAAAGCCTAGGATTGTAGGTTTAGATTAATCAACGAACTGGGAAGTGAAGAACGGTCTCTAGGTTTTTCTCATTTGTTTCCTGAGGGTTATTTAAATATATTTCAAAGGTGTCTATGCCTTTTTTATATTTAAACTCCTTATTACGCATCATAGCATAACCAGTGCTCCATGCATTCCCAAGATGGGAATATGATCCTGTATGCTTGAGTTTATAGGCAATTAGTGATGGAATTATCCCACTAACAAATTGATCGGGTAATGAGTCTGGAATTTCTTTAACTGGAATGGACGCAGTATAATCAACGTTTCCTTTAAGTATATCCCATTTATGATACGTTGTAAATGGACTCCCTGCAACCAAATCTTTGTTTTCTTCAGTAAAAGCTCCGAGCATGGCAAAATCAGCCTGCATCTGAGTTGCGACTATGTCCAGAGAAGATTTAGTACGAATTCCCACCCATTTGCATCCTTCGAAGGAAGAAATCCCATCGAACGATAATTTAGAAGGAATGCTACCTTTTTCTATCAAAACCTTGAGCATGTCCAAGCCTCTTTCATAGTCAGCTCCAACGTATGCTTGCATCGATTTTTTCATCCAGAACATAAAAAATGGTAATGAACTGTCCATGGTCCAAGTGACCTCTGTTCCATCCTTTGCCTCTTCTATATTGAATGCTGTTTTCGCAAATGATTTCCAAGGCTTCAAGAAATTAAGTTCGCATCTAATAAATTCATTTTCCTTTTCTTCCAAGATTTTCATATTGCCCTCTCCCACTCTATTTCCCTTCCATTCATATGATTTGGCATCATCAGCTACAATAACATTAGCCTCTGGTTCCATAAGTAGCCAGGGAGACCACTGTACCCATTGATTAAAATCGTTAATGAATGAGAATACCTTCTCTTTTGATGCGTCAATAGTAATTGATCTAGAAATGGTCATTTTAGGCATAATGGTGTTGTTTTAAAGAAGTTTAATGGTTTATAAAGATAATCAGATTAATAAGCATCATTTTTTTAATCAAGATTAAGTTTTATGAACGGTCACTCATAATGGTACTTATCAATTGATAATTCTATATTTTGCATGTGAGAATTTTATTTTGTGATACGTAAACTTGTAAATCTAGGAATCAAAGATGATTTGAGAATCGAGGAAGCTCAGATTGTCAGACTTACAAATATCACAGCGATGATTCCTGTTGTCGCATACTTGTTCTATATATGGTATGGTATTTATTATAGCCAGTCTTTCTCCATTTGGCTCGCCTCAAGTATGCTCACCCTCACACTGGTAGCACTTGTTTTCAATTCACTTACAAAGCATGGTTTAGCCAAAACAATTCTGTTTGTCCTGAACAGTTTTAGTCTTTGGATTACATATCACGTATTTAATGTGGACTACTCCGCATTAACTTCATTCTTTCCTATCCTATTTTGTCTTCCATTGTTCTTCAATATTAGAAAGGAAGCTAATTACTTTTTCATTTCTTTCGCTCTTGTCGTATTCTTCATAGCAAGTTCCTTTATAATGGAAAGGCATCAAATTTATTCCATCACGCTTGCTCCTGAGGTTGTAGCACAGAGCAATTTTTTTCACATATTAATTTCATTTTTACTAACCATACTTGTTGGGTATTTTGTAATCAAAAATCAAAACAAGACATATGATAAATTGATTGAGGAGCGAGAAAAAGCAGAGGACACCTTGGAAGACTTACAAAGTACCCAATCACAGTTAATTCACTCAGAAAAGATGGCGTCTCTAGGGATTCTTCTCGCAGGGGTTAGCCATGAAATAAATAATCCATTGAATTTTCTCAAGGGTAGTGTGGAGGGGCTGCAAACAGAAATAGAATCCATGAATGGGAGTGCCACAGAGTCAAGTTCTCAGTATTTGCTAATCATGAAAGAAGGTGTTGATCGGATTGGCAATATTGTGAAAAGTCTAAATCATTTCAACTATAGCAGTCCTACTTTTGATCAAGAGTGTAACATTGATTCAATTATCAATAATTGCCTTGGTATTCTAAATCATGAACTGAAAATAGGCATTGAAGTGAACAAAGATTTTTGTGATTTATCTACGATTAAGGGCAATTCAGGTCAGCTTCATCAGGTAATATTAAACCTACTTGCAAATTCAATCCATGCTGTACCCAAAGAAGGAAAAATCTGGCTTAGGACAAAAGAGCAAGGTGAATTCCTAAACATCATTGTAGAGGATAACGGAGAAGGGATTCCTCCTGAAAAACAATATCAAATTTTTGATCCATTCTATACAACAAAAGATCCTGGAAAAGGTACTGGACTAGGTCTGGCTATTGCAAATAGAATTGTCAAACAACATGGAGGAGATATTACCATCGCTTCAGAACCGGGAATGGGTACTGCGATCAGACTTAGATTACCAAAAGATCCATCAAAACTAAAGTCATAGTATAGTGTTAGCATTCTATGCTTAAAGTTGCCTGGTCACAAGTTTACAATCACCCTCTCCCTCATGGACATAGGTTTCCGATGGAAAAATATGACCTTTTACCAAAGCAACTATTACATGAAGGTACGATTGAAGAATCCAGCATTTTTGCTCCTCGAGAGTTGACAGAAAAAGAAATACTATCAGTGCATACGCCTGGATACTGGAAAAAACTTCGATCTCTAGACTTTACGAGACAAGAAGAACGTAAAAGCGGGTTTCCCATTTCAGAAACATTGGTAAAAAGAGAAATCACCATCAATGGAGGCACCATACAATGTGCAGATTATGCCTTAGAATATGGTATCGCTATGAATGTTGCAGGAGGAACACATCACGCATTTACGGATCGAGCAGAAGGGTTCTGTTTATTAAATGACATTGCCATTGCTTCCAGGTATCTTCTGGATAATGGCAAAGCGCATCAAGTGCTTGTGGTTGATTTAGATGTTCATCAAGGAAATGGAACTGCTGAGATTTTTCAAGATGAAGCTAGCGTATTCACTTTCAGCATGCATGGTGCACATAATTATCCCCTTCATAAAGAACAATCTGATTTAGATATCCCTTTGAAAGATGGAACAGATGACCGTACTTATTTGAATCTTTTGGATCAAAACCTCAAGCATCTTCTAGATAAAGTAGAGCCAGACTTTATTTTTTATCAGTCAGGAGTTGATGTTTTAAAAACAGACAAACTTGGGAGATTAGGCCTGAGCATTGAAGGGTGCAAGAATAGAGACAAGATTGTAATCGAATCCGCGAGGGATAATTCCATCCCGCTAGTCGCATCAATGGGCGGTGGATATTCAAAAGATATTCGAGATATCCTACAAGCTCATTCCAATACATTTAGAACTGCACAAGAGTTGTTTTTTTGAAGCTTAACTCTTTTAACTTTGTTGCTATAACAACTTTATATTATGGCTACTACACCTTCAATTTTTCATTACGGAGAGGATCACTTGACAGCTGGAATATCATTATCTATTGCAAGGGGTCTCACCAAAGGTTTACTATCCGCGAAAACCCGGGAAGCTATTCAAAAAAGTGCTCAAGCCGTGAAAACCATTGCAGAAGGTGATGAAGCTGTTTATGGCATAAACACTGGTTTTGGACCATTATGCACAACACAGATATCCAAAGAAGAGACAAATACACTTCAGAAAAACTTACTCATGAGTCATGCGGTTGGTCTTGGAGATCCTATATCAGATGAATTATCCAAGTTGATGATGATTTTGAAGGTACATGCACTTGCCAAAGGGTATTCAGGAGTGCAGGAATCTACAATCGATCGAATCATCTGGCACATTGATGAAAACATTATCCCTTTGGTTCCTGAACAAGGTTCAGTAGGGGCTTCAGGGGATCTTGCCCCTCTCTCCCACTTATTTCTTCCCTTAATAGGTCTAGGCAAAGTAAAAATCAATAATTCATTTGTTCCAACAGATCAAATACTTACCAAGTATGATCTTAAACCCATTGATTTAAGGGCAAAAGAAGGATTAGGACTGATCAATGGAACTCAGTTTATTGCGGCTCATGGGGTTTCCATTGTTGAAAAACTGCAAAATGTTTTGACACATGCAGACATCACAGGAGCAATGATGATAGAAGGATTGCTTGCATCAGTAAGACCTCTTTCTCCAGAGTTACATGAACTAAGAGCATACAAAGGCAATAAATATGTAGCAGCACATATCAATCATTTATTGGAAGGGTCAGAAGTGGTTCACTCTCATGCTAACTGTGCAAGAGTTCAAGATCCATACTCTCTAAGATGTATACCACAAGTGCATGGCGCATCTAGAAATGCATGGCTACATATAAAAGAAATGTTGGAAGTTGAAATCAACTCAGTTACTGATAACCCTGTGGTGTTTAGTGAAAATCATACAATAAGCGGAGGGAATTTCCACGGTCAACCGATGGCATTACCCTTAGATTATGCTTGTCTAGCTGCTGCGGAGGTTGGTAATATTTCGGATCGAAGGATCTATTTATCACTTGAAGGCGACACTCCTGGAGTTCCCAAACTCTTACTCAAAGAAACAGGAACTAATTCAGGATTCATGATTCCTCAGTATACAACAGCGGCTTTAGTTAGTGAAAATAAAGGCTTGTGCTTCCCTGCTAGTGCAGACAGCATACCCACCTCGTTAGGTCAAGAAGATCATGTTAGTATGGGATCCATTGGAGGTCGAAAAGCACTGAGAGTTATTGAAAATGTTCAAAAAATAATTGGTGTGGAATTGTTTTGTGCGGCCCAAGCTGTAGACTTCCATCGACCATTAAAATCAAGCAAAACCATGGAAGCCATTCATAATCATGTCCGTTCCAAAATTGATCACATTACAAAAGATGGGGTTATGAATGAGACCATGGAAATTGCAATTGAAATGATCAAAAGTAATGAATTGATCCATGTCGCTAATCAAGTAGCAAAGCTAGAGAACGAGTTCAGTACAGAGTTTGATGAATATTAATAGGAATACCGATGACATTTAAAGAGCAAATCCTTCAAGGGATACCATCTACCCTACCTGCTAAAAAAGCATTGAAAACTGATGTGAATCGCGCACCAAAAAGAAAAAATATTTTGAGTACAGATGAAAAAAGGCTCGCAATAAAAAATGCTTTACGCTATTTCATCTCAGAATGGCATGGTGAGTTAGCTACAGAATTTCTAGAAGAACTCAACGAGTATGGCAGAATCTATATGTATCGATTTATGCCCGAATATGAGATGAAAGCTCGCGCTATTTCGGATTACCCTGCAAAATCTCAACAAGCAGCAGCCATTATGCTGATGATACAGAACAATCTCGATCCTGAAGTCGCTCAGCATCCCGAAGAACTGATCACCTACGGAGGAAATGGTGCCGTGTTTCAAAATTGGGCTCAATATCTTCTCACAATGAAGTATCTGGCGACTATGTCAGATAAGCAGACACTCCATATATACTCAGGCCATCCAATGGGGTTGTTTCCTTCCGATAAAGAAGCACCTCGGGTTGTTGTCACCAATGGCATGATGATTCCCAACTATTCTCAGCCAGATGATTGGGAGAAATTTAATGCGCTTGGCGTTACCCAATATGGACAGATGACAGCAGGATCATATATGTACATTGGACCGCAGGGTATTGTCCACGGCACCACCATCACTGTAATGAATGCATTCAGAAAAAAACTTGGAGCCCATGTGTCTCCGGCCGGAAAAATTTTCTTAACAGCGGGTTTAGGAGGTATGAGTGGAGCTCAGCCTAAAGCTGGCAATATCGCAGGTTGCATTACTGTATGTGCAGAAGTGAACTCCAATGCTGCACACAAACGTCATGAACAAGGCTGGGTAGATGAAATAATTGAAGATCTGGAAACCCTTGTAAAGAGGGTTTCTCATGCAAAAACCAATAGTGAAGTGGTCTCTATTGCGTTTGTCGGAAACATCGTAGATGTATGGGAAAAATTTTATAAAGATGAAATCCTAATAGAACTAGGCTCAGATCAAACATCTCTCCACAATCCATGGTCAGGTGGATATTATCCTGTAGGGTTATCCTTTGAAGAATCGAATAGCTTAATCAGAAACAACCCTGAGGAGTTTAAAAAGCATGTTCAGGAATCTTTAAGAAGACATGCCGCGATAGTCAATAAGCATGTAGAAAGGGGTACATACTTTTTTGATTATGGAAATGCATTCTTATTAGAATCATCGCGCGCTGGCGCTGATGTCATGCATGAAAATGGCATTGATTTTAGATATCCGTCATACGTTCAGGATATCCTTGGACCTATGTGCTTTGATTATGGATTCGGTCCTTTTAGATGGGTTTGTACATCTGGAGAGTCTGAAGATTTAAGAAAATCTGATCAGCTAGCACTCAAAGTAATGCGAGAGGTGAAGACTCAATCACCTCCAGAAATTCAGCAGCAAATGCAGGACAACATCTGCTGGATTGAAGAAGCTGAAAAAAACAATCTTGTTGTTGGTTCCCAAGCTCGTATTCTTTACGCTGATGCTGAAGGACGAGCAAAGATTGCAGAAGCATTTAATCAAGCAATCAAGTCTGGCGATATCTCAGCTCCCATTGTTTTGGGCAGAGATCATCATGATGTAAGTGGAACGGACTCTCCCTATCGTGAAACTAGCAACATATACGATGGAAGCAAGTTCACTGCAGACATGGCAATACAAAATGTCATTGGTGATAGCTTTAGAGGAGCCACATGGGTGTCCATTCACAATGGTGGCGGTGTTGGCTGGGGAGAAGTGATGAATGGTGGATTTGGTATGCTACTAGATGGATCTCAAGAAGCGGATAGAAGACTTAAGAACATGCTTTTCTTTGATGTAAACAATGGCATCTCCCGACGAAGCTGGGCTAGAAATAATGAAGCTCTCTTTGCTATAAAGCGAGAGATGGCTCGTACGCCTGAGTTAAAAGTGACCTTACCTAATTTGGTGGATGAAACAATTCTTGACGCGCTAACTTAAATATCTACTACATGAGGTTCTGAATCCCAATTTCCAAAAATCCAGTTGCCATGTAGTGTTGGATCATCGGAAGCTAAAAATTCTTCTACTGCTGTCATCAGGTCATAACGAGAAAGCTTGTAGCTCTGAGTCTTATCCAGAAGGCTGAATGCCTTATCGCTGTAGTTTCTATCTATCCCAAAAATGTCATAGAAATCTTCATATTCTTTCTTCGAAATAAAACCATCTCGATTTTGATCAAAAAAGTCAAACATGAAGTTGAAGATCAATTCTTTATACTCATCCAGAGCATCCTCGTCATTGGATAAAATGACTTCCTTCATAAAAAACTCAACCCACTCTCCTTCTGTCACTTGATTAAATGAGAATGGTTTAATGTCCTTCACCAAGGAATTGAAAAGCTTTACCGCCTTATTGGTGATTCGCTGATGTTCTTTACTATTTGGCTCATAATCCAGCCTTAAGCGAACCTTCTCAACCATTTCAGAGAAATCGTCCATTTGAAGGCTGCCATTACTATTTAAATCTAAAATTCTGAAGAAGTATCCAAGCTTCTTGCTTTGAAAATCTGCGGACATGGTAATTAGGTTTGGCGGCAAAAGTAGGAACTATCTTTCTAATTCGAAATACTCGATTTTCATTATAATTTTAATTGAAATTATCTAGATATCAATTGCTTTTTTAACTATTGTCACAAACATTGATATTCCCGTTTCAATGATTCCATCAGGAAAGTCGTAATCGGGATTATGCAGTGCAGGACATTCTTCTCCAGACCCAATACCAAACATTGCACCTGTAAAACGTTGCGTAAACAGTCCAAAGTCTTCTCCCCATTTAAATGGACGATCTCTTTCGTCCAAAGCCAGGCTATTCTCAATCGCTGCTGATTTGATCAACTGGACAGCATTAGCATCGTTTTTACTCGCTTCAAAAGCTTCTGTCCAGTGAATTGTGTTTTTGATATTATTTGACTCGCAAATCTGATCAATTCGATTCACCAAACGATCCATCAATTCATACATCATCTCACTACTCCAAGTTCTTATGGTATAATGTACTTGTGCGTGTCCCGCGGATACACCATAAGAAATCTCTCCCAGTTGAACATGAACGGGGGTGGTTAAAGCGAAATCATCCCTATCTATATCTGGCTGATTCTCTTCATCAAACATGGTTATGAGTTCTGATATAGTTTTGGCAGGATTAGTTCCCATCTCTGGTTCAGCTGCATGAGCAGTTTTTCCATTCAATTCAATAATGATACTTTTTACTGCAGCATTAAAGCTTCCTTCTTTTACAACGACTCTCCGAAGTGGATATCCAGGTAGGTTATGAAAAGCAAAAACTAAATCTGGCCTAAAATCAAAATTTGGATCATTTAATACTGCTTTAGCTCCTTCGCCATTTTCTTCTGCTGGCTGAAACAGAAGCAACAGCCTACCACGGTCTATTGGATTCTCTCGAAAATGCTTTGCTACTCCACACATAATCGCCGTATGCCCATCATGTCCACACTTGTGTGAAACTCCCTCGATTGTTGATTTATGTTCAAAATTATTTATCTCTTGGATCGGCAATGCATCATGATCTGAACGAAGCATTATCATCTTTCCATCGATTCCTGAATCAAACAAAACATACACTCCAGTTTTGCCTATTTTTCTAGCCTGTATCTCTTGGTTACTTAAAAATTGAATGATCCTTTTTTGAGTTTGTGTTTCATTTTGTGAAACCTCAGGATATTGGTGGAGTTCTTTTCTAAAGCCAACTAATTCTTTGAGTACTTTATCCATGAAGTTTCAAATATAACTTTGACTTTTATTTATAAAAGGCTGTGATAATATCATTATTAACTTAATACTTATGAGATTTAAGTCATGAAATTGAGCACTGGAATCCTTCTAATTGGTCTTCTAATCATTGCCTCATGTGCGCCACTTAGCAAAAGCCAGCTAAAAATGTCTCATAATTACTTTGAAGCCATCGCCAATTACCCCAGGCAATATCGAGAACTGACCGTAAACATTGCTGATCTAAACTTAGAATCCAAAAACCTAGAAAGCTCTCTCCAAACTTCAGATTCTTTGCGTGTTTCCATGATAATCAATTCTATTAACGCTTATGAAGAATCAATCAAAGTTCCAGACAGCATTCTTGTTCACACTAAATATGTAGACAATTATATTCAAGAATATTACTTACTCATTCCAAATGGGTTCAATGTTTATCGTGCCTTAAAGGGTACTACAGAAACCATTAGTGGGATATTTGGCTTAGGGGGTGTCGTCAGCGGCATACTTCCAAGCAATGTAAATGGACTCAATCCAACAAAAAAAAGGAAAATACAGGCCCATGTGCTTTCATCAGAAAAGGAATTACTCTTATCACTTTCAGTACTAAAGGAATATATTCATTTCCACTATTTACCACAATTGGAAGATATAGATAAACGTTCAATGGCGGATTTCGAAGCTCTTTTATCAAGCATTAATAACTCAACCCCACCTTTAGAATATTACACTAGGCACAATCGAATGCTTACAGAATTTTACCAGAAACTGTATCACACAACAGCTCTAGTTAAACAGTTTTCCAAGGCTATTGATGCTTTCAAGCTAGTGGAAAAAGAAATAGCTAAGAGTTTTCAGGAAAAAGAAAAAATTGATATCGAACATACCCATATCAATGAATTATCTGGGGATATGCAGCGAATCAACTTTATGATACGTGATTCAAATGAGAATTAGAAGAGTTTGTTCATAGGTTTCAATCAAAACTTACATTCTCTATAAAAAATCAACTTTACCACTGCCGAGGTTATAAAAAGCAGAGACAATCTTCAAGTTTCCTGCTTCTACAGAATTCCTTAAAATTTTAGACCGATCATATAAATCGTTAGCAGACAGCTCTGCATTCTTTTTAACAACCGTGTTAACATCAGAATTTTCTGCTTGAGCCTTTGCGGGCTCTATTTGTGCCAATAGATGATTTAGGTTATAGCCATTGTCTCCTCCGGATAATGCAGCACCAACCGCACCACAGCTTTCATGCCCTAGCACAACAATTACTTGAGTATCCAAATGCGCCACGGCATATTCAATACTTGCTATAGTATCTGTATTTGCTATATTTCCTGCCACTCTCAACACAAAAAGCTCTCCAAGACCGGTATCGAAAGCCAATTCTGGAACTACACGACTATCTGCGCAACTCAATATAATTGCCCAAGGGGCTTGACCACTGACAAGGACTGACCTACGATCTTGATTTTGAAGTTCATGAGCTAATTTATTATTTGAAAAGCTTTCATTTCCTTTCCTTAATCTTTCTATTATCTGTTCTTGAGTCATGTTCACAATTATTTAATAACCGTTAATGTAAATTCCTGCAACCAAATAAATGCAAATTGATTCTATTTGAGTAAGGATTCGACATAATTATTAATCTTCTCATAATAAAACGTTGGATCTCCAAACCGCTTCGGCCCAACGAAGCGGTTTTTTTATTTAAGTCTTTGCTCCCATTCTAGACCTCTACGTTCATGATTAATTTTTCTAATTACCTCAGGGTCCTCAAACATTTCATGGCTATCTCCTTTTGAAGTGAAATGCCAATTTCCGCAATCCAAGCATTGATAAACATTCAAAGGCCCTTGTCCTCTTTGATAATTATTTCTTATGTGATGCTGAATTAACGACTCTTCAGCCAATTCTTTCAGCTCGAAACGCACTTTCCCAGAAACACAATTGCTATTTGTCAATTTTCAACCCTTTTGTTTTCCATTCATTAAATCCTCCGGAATAATCATACACTTTCTTAAAACCCGCTTTTTGCAAAATTTTAGAAGCCTTTCCGCTTCTACCACCACTAGCACAATGAATTACCACTTGATCTACATTGAGCGCGCTCATCTTTTCAAGGAAGTTCTCCGCGAAAAAGTCAATATGAATAACATCTGGAATATGACCTGCATTGAATTCATCAAGTGTTCTAATATCAACCACTTTAATTCCTTGAGATTGAAGCTCAAGCAACTCTTCAGATTGAACAATAGCCACTACTTCTTGGCGTTCAGAAGTGCATCCATAAAATATAACAAGGAAATATATGAGTCTAATCATCGTATTATTAATGTAGTTGTATGAAACTATAAGGTAAAAATCAGGTTTTATACGTAGAAAACGAATAGTAACTAGTACTTATATTAGCGAATAACAATTTCAAGGTTGGTTCGAATTTTGATAAAAGCTAGTTATAGTCAGCATAAAAACATGAAAACCATTTTTTTAAGCATATTACTTTTCACTGTTTATATCGCTTACCCACAAGAAGAGCGATTGGATGAAAAAATTGATAAAATCACCTATGATTGGGATTTAGAAGCTGATAAGCTCTCTACCTATGAAGGGCTTCAATTTCTTTGTACCGATACAGATTATCGAAGCAAAATACTTACGCTTTTGGATGACATTCATCATTATGACACAGTCCTATACGGTGTATTGTTAAAGATTTCCAAAACCAGTGATGACAAAGAGGTGAAGAAAACACTAAAGGATATCAAGAAATTTGAAGATGAGTACAATACTCAAAGCTTTGTTCATTTTATGAATGAAGAATGTCAAGTACAAAGAGAAATAGAGCGAAATTCTGAAGAAACAGCTAATGATGTAGGCATCAATTCTTACTCAGGACAGGTCTATCTCTTAGAAACTGAATTGTACAAATATGTCAAGCATGTAACAGCCAGGGTTGATAAAATTCGAATACATGTGCACCATCTTAGTAAACACTACAACTAAGCAAGTTTTTCAGCAAACACTTTTTTTAGTTTAGCAACCTTAGGTGCTATTATAAAAGCGCAATAGGGCTGATTCTCATTTTGATTAAAGTAGTCATCATGATCATCTTCAGCAGGATAAAAAAGATCAAGTGGGGAAATTTCCGTAATTATAGGATCAGGCCATATATCTGATTCATCAAGTTTTTTCTTGTAAGCTAGAGCTAGTTCTTTTTGAGCATCATTATGATAAAAAATAACTGAGCGATACTGTGTTCCCACATCATTTCCTTGACGATTCAGTGTAGTAGGATCATGAGTTTTCCAGAAAACTTCCAATAGCTCATCATATGAAATAATAGTAGGGTCGAAATCAAACTGAATAACTTCAGCATGTCCTGATTCTCCCGAGCATACTTCTTTATATGTTGGGCTTTTAGTTTCACCACCAGAATATCCTGATTTCACATTCTCAACTCCCTTAAGCCGCTGAAACATTGCTTCTATACACCAAAAACATCCCGATCCAAAAGTGGCTTTTTCCATAGATTATTTTATTTACTGATCAAATCTAACTTCTAATAGATTCATTTAGTTCATATGTGAATCCAGTAGTTTCAAATTGTTAATTTAGTCCCATCTAATCAATAGAAATGGAGTATTATATCATTATTGCTGCCTCCCTCATTATCATTCTTTCCTATATTTTTAACAGGGTCTCAGAAAAATCTAATATTCCTTCCGTATTGTTACTCATTTTTCTTGGCGTAATAAGCCGTGAAATGATTGGACTCTTTGGTGTTGAGAAGATGACTATTCTTGATATTTTCTCTAGAATCAAAATTCTCGAAGTTTTAGGTACACTAGGATTAATCCTTATCGTATTGGAGGCAGCTTTAGAGTTAAAGATTGCAAAAGACAAATTGAAGTTAATCTATAAGTCTTTTGTGATTGCATTATCTGGCCTACTCCTTTGCATGTTTGCCATTGCTGGTATTCTTATTTTCTCATTTAAATCCATGGATTGGTCTACAGCATTGATATACGCCACTCCTCTATCAATCCTGAGTAGTGCCATTGTAATTCCATCTGTAGCTAATCTTGATGAGAAAAATGAAGAGTTTCACATCTATGAAAGCACCTTTTCGGATATTCTGGGGATTATGGTTTTTTATTTTCTGATAGAACTTGGGAAACCGACTAGTGATATCATGGTACTAGGTGATTTTACTTTTGGATTAGTTATCACGATAGTTACGTCAATCATATTATCGTATGTCTTGATTTACATATTTCAAAATCTCGAAACGAAAGTCAAGCTATTTTTAATGATCGGCGTATTATTCCTATTGTTCAGCGTAGGGAAATTGATGCACTTATCTTCACTTCTGGTTATTCTGGTTTTTGGGCTTGTTCTTAATAATTACAAACTATTTTTTGTAGGTAGACTTAAGAAGTACTTAAGACCCATGGCGATAGAAAATATTCGCGAGACTTTCCTAATGATTACTATAGAATCAGCCTTTGTCGTTAGGACCTTCTTTTTTGTCATTTTTGGATTCTCCATTGCTCTAACCACACTATTGGATGTTCGAGTAGCGATTGTAAGTGTAGCTATATTGATAATCATCTATGTCACAAGACTTTTATCATTCCTCCCGTATAGGCATGACAATATAAAACAAGCGCTCACCATAGCTCCAAGAGGGTTAATTACGCTTCTCCTATTCTATTCTATCCCTGAAGAGTTTTTATTTGAGAATTTTAAATCTGGTATATTACTTTTCATCATTATTGTTACAAGCCTTGTTATGACATCTGGACTTATAAAGAAGAAGGACACAAAAAAAGAACAAGAAATTTCGGAAGTTGAATAACTTAGCTTCAAAGCATATCAATAGTTAGCATGAAAAAACTTAATGCACTCGCTCGAAAAGGAAAAATAAATGAGAATGCTAGCATAAGAGATTCTCATTCTACAATTATCAATGCAGATATTGAAAAAGTTTGGTCAATACTTACTGACATGGAAAATTGGCCAGATTGGAATCCAGAGGTCAAGAAAGTAACTCTTGATGGAGATTTAAGTGAGGGTTCCACATTTAAATGGACCATGGGTAGAACAAATGGTGAATCGCAAATTCAACAAGTAAACAAACCTTCTACACTGACTTGGACAAGTAAAGCCAAATGGGTCAAAAGAATATTTGTTTGGTCTCTCGAGTCTGACGAAGGGCAAACCATTGCAACAGTTAGTGCATCATTGCAAGGAACCATGGTCGTATTAATGGAAAATCATCAGAAGGTTTATGATGAACTCTTAAGCTGGCTTGAATGCTTAAAGAATAAAGCAGAAGAATAGTTTTCTATTCTCCTTCCGTTTTAGGTTTTGTCAATTCACGAAGTTGTTGCTGCACGATCTGAAACCCAGGATGCATCTCAAGAACTTCAAGGTATTTAGCCTTCGCCTCCTCTGCACTTCCTTTTTCTTCCAAAATCATCGCTTTCACACGATTAGCAGCCACTTTTAATGCAACCTCTTGTCCCACTCCGTCCGAAGTAGGAAATCGAATACTTCGTTCCTCTGCTTGTGGATCTCCCATAATGATATCAAGGGACGTGTTTGATTCCGCAAAGCGCTCCAGCTCAAACTGTAAAAACGAAATCTTATAGAGTGTATTTATGTCGCCACTGGCTAAATATAACTTTTCATAATTGTTGAGTGCTTTATCTTTTACTCCCAGATTATCAAAACTCGTTGCAGCTATCTCAATAGCAAGTTGGTCTTGTGGATTAATTCTAAGCGCCTGCTGAGCTACTAGAGCGGCAGATGCATTTTGGTTGTACTGAATGTACAAAAGTGCTAAAGAATCATACAAAGCAATGTTGCCTGGGTTTTCAGAAAGCAGGTTATAAAGTGCCATTCTTGTCACCAAAGGATCATTAAACATTTTAGCTGTGTTGTATATGAACGACTGCTTTCTTAATTCCCATGGAATAGAGTCTCCTGGAGCAATCTCAGTGCTTTGAGCAGCAGAAGTGTATACTAAAACAAGTACTGTAAGTACCAAAAATATTTTTTTCATAAGTCTAAATAATCTAACAGCGTGCAAACATAGCTATTTGTCCTTGGAGGTAGAAATGTATTTATCAATTGGTTTCAAGCCATGCCTTTTACCTAGTTCTAGCATTAGCCTAAAAGCTTCCTCTTCATTATTCTTAATCTTTCCATCCAGAATAGCTTCTTTAATTTCTAGCTTCAAATCACCAACAACTTTTGATGGTTTAATATCAAACACTTCAATGATTTGCTCCCCTGATACAGGCGGATGAAAGTTCATTACATGATCACGCTCTTCGACTTCTTTTATTTTATGCTCTACCTTTTTAAAGTTTGCTCGGTACTTTTTAACCCTCTCAGGGTTTTTTGAAGTAACATCCGCTTTGCAAAGTGTCATTAAATCGGAAACATCATTTCCTGCTTCAAAAACCATCCTTCTGATAGCAGAATCTGTCACTCGGTCATTTACCAAAGCAATAGGGCGTAAATGAAGTCTTACAAGTTTTTGCACATACTTCATTCGATCATCCAGGGGTAATTTCATTCGTTTGAAGATCTTAGGAACCCATTTAGCGCCCAAATCCTCATGTCCATGAAAGGTCCAGCCCACTTTTTCATTGAAACGTTGAGTAGCTGGTTTAGCTATATCATGTAGAATGGCTGCCCATCTGAGCCAGATATCATCGGTCATTTCACAAATATTATCCAGCACTTGTAATGTGTGATAAAAATTATCCTTATGGCCTTTGCCATTTATTTTTTCAACTCCTTGAAGATCGGTCATTTCAGGAAAGATCAATTTCAAAAGGCCACAATGAAAAAGGAGTTGAAAACCATAAGATGGTTTGTCCGTCATGATGATCTTATTTAACTCATAAGTAATCCTTTCCTGAGAGATGATAGATATCCGATCTACATGATCTACAATACCCTGAAAAGTATCCGGTTCGATATCAAAATGCAGTTGTGTCGCAAAACGAATAGCTCTCAACATCCTCAATGGATCATCAGAAAATGTTATCCCAGGTTCTAATGGGGTTCGCATAATCATATTGCGCAAATCTTCCACTCCATTGAAGGGGTCAATCAAAACCCCAAAGTCATGTTTGTTTAGGCTAATCGCCATGGCATTGACCGTAAAATCTCGCCTATTTTGATCATCTTCAAGCGTTCCATCTTCTACAATTGGATTTCTTGAATCCTTCCTATATGATTCTTTTCTCGCACCAACGAACTCATATTCAAACCCTTGATAATGAATAGCTGCAGTTCCAAAATTCTTGAAGACTGAAAGCTTAGCTTTATCACCAAGTTTCTTAGCTACAGAACTTGCCAGATTAATACCACTTCCAACACATACAAAATCAATGTCTTTGGATGGTCTTTTCAAGATTAAATCCCTCACATATCCACCCACAACATAGGTAGGTGAGCCTATTTCTATTGCAGTTTCGGAAACCACACTAAATATGTGCAAAGATCTTAAATGATCCTCAAATTGATCAGACATGATACAAAGATATTAATTCACTTAATCAAGATTGACTTAAGTATTCCAAAAGCTTGGTATAATTGGAATCAGTTAGCAAATCATCATAAAAATTAACCAACTGTGTATAAAGAACCTTACTCAACGACTCTGCTTTTTTTATTTCATAAGGCACATCATTTTTGAGGTCCATCAACAAGTAAGGACTGAGTATGGTCCAATAAGTCATCAAAGCTTTACCTACCTCGATCCCAGGTTTAGTGATCTCGTTAGATTTAGCCTCATCCAATAGCTTGTTAA
Source organism: Marinobacter alexandrii (assembly GCA_039984955.1). Lineage (NCBI taxonomy): Bacteria > Pseudomonadati > Pseudomonadota > Gammaproteobacteria > Pseudomonadales > Marinobacteraceae > Marinobacter > Marinobacter alexandrii. The sequence goes on along the minus strand of JBDWTN010000001.1, from coordinate 63,269 downwards.
ATCGAATAAAGACTGCATGCTTTAAGTATTCAGCAGATGCTGGAGTAGCAAGCGTTTTTAGGTTTACTAAATCAAAAAACACCTTAAATGAGATATCAGAGATGCTATCGCATATCACTTTGATATATAGCGCTATTTTCTTAGTGATGAAAAGATCCATCTCAATAACTTCATCAACTGCTTTCGATACATTCATCATCTTCCAGCTGAATGTTTCTTTTATTAATCGATCTTTTGATCCAAATTGGAAATAAAGCGTCTTCTTACTTACACCGGCAAGTTTGGCAATATCATCAACTGACGTGTCCAATATCCCATTTTTAGAAAGTAGTGAGAAAGCGGCTTTAATGATTTTAGCCTTTTTATCCATGGTTGAAATTGGCTCGAAAATAGAAATACCAATACTCACATCATAAAAAAATGTAGAGAATCTCTCTGAATGAAATAGATTTGTTTTCGATGAATCGAGAGGAAGCTAAAACCCTAGTTGAGTCGCTGACAGAAGAGCTAAATCACCACAATTACCTCTATTATCAAAAAAGCGAACCCGAAATATCTGACTATGAGTTCGATAGTAAACTCAAAGAGCTGGAGAAGCTGGAAGCTACCTTCCCAGATCTAAAACTCTCGCATTCTCCTACCGCTCGTGTGGGAGGTGATATCACCAAAGATTTTGAGACGGTACATCATAAATATAGAATGCTTTCTCTTGGAAATACATACTCTAAAGATGAGCTGGAAGACTTTGATGGTAGAGTCAAAAAGGGTTTAGGTACAGATGACTATGAATACATCTGTGAGCTAAAATTTGATGGTGTCGCTATTAGTTTAATCTATGAAAATGGAATTCTTAGACGTGGAATCACACGTGGTGATGGCACAAAGGGAGATGACATAACATCGAATGTGAAAACCATCCGATCAATCCCACTTAAACTACACGGGAAGTATTACCCTCCTTCCTTTGAAGTAAGGGGTGAAGTTTTTATGCCAAAAGAATTCTTCATTGAATTAAACGATCACGTAAAGGAAGAAAACAAAGTGAGGGAGGCAGAAGGCAAAACATTGCTTACGCTCTACGCAAATGCACGAAATACCACCTCCGGAAGCTTGAAAATGCAGGATTCATCCATGGTAGCCAGTAGAAAACTGGATTGCTATCTCTATTCCTATCTCGATGATGCAAACACTTTTCCTACACATGAAGAATCACTGACATTCTTAGAAAAAGCTGGCTTCAATGTGTCTCAAACATACAAAAAGTGTAAAACGATTGATCAGGTATTGGAATACATAAGCCATTGGGATAAAGAACGACATAAACTAGTCGTAGAAACAGATGGTATTGTAATCAAAGTCAATAGCATTGCACATCAATCAGAATTAGGATTTACAGCCAAAAATCCAAGATGGGCTATTTCCTATAAGTTTAAGTCTGAATCAGCAGTTACCACACTGAACAAAATCACCTATCAAGTAGGACGTACTGGAGCTATAACACCAGTAGCTGAATTGAAACCTGTCCTGCTAGCAGGAACCACCGTTAAAAGAGCATCACTACATAATGCAAATGAAATTGAACGACTAGATGTGCGAATTGGTGATCGTGTAAATGTTGAAAAAGGTGGAGAAATCATTCCGAAGATTACAAGCGTAAACTTAAAATCTAGGCCAGCTGATACCCAAAAAATTTCTTACATCACAAAGTGCCCAGAATGCAAAACGGAACTCGTACGAAAAGAAGGCGAAGCACAGCACTATTGTCCTAACGTTGAGTCGTGCCCACCTCAAGTTCTCGGGCGTATTGAACATTTTATTAGTAGGAATGCTCTGAACATAGAATCATTAGGCCCTCGAACTATCAAGGGCTTTTTAAGTAAAGGATTGATTCGGAACGCTGGAGACCTTTACTCGCTCTCATTTGAACACATCAATAACCTTCAATTTGAAGAAATAGATGAGGAAACAGGAGATATATCTAAGCGTTCGATTAAGGAAAAATCAGCTAATAACATCATTGAATCTATCGAAAAATCAAAGCAAATTCCTTTCGAGCGAGTTCTATTTGGCTTAGGAATCAGGCACGTAGGTAAGACAGTTGCAGAAAAACTAGCTCAACATTTTGTTACTATTGATCGTCTAATGAGTGCATCCTTTGAAGAAATAGTAAATCTCCATGAGATCGGAGATCGTATTGCAGAAAGTGTAGTCGCGTTCTTCTCTGAAGAAGAAAATAGAAACATGATCACTAAACTCAAAAGCGTAGGTCTTTCTTTTGAAGTAATTCAGAAAGAAGGAACTAAAGATACTCTATCAGGATTGAGTTTTGTTGTCTCTGGGGTCTTTGAAGGATATGGAAGAGACGAACTAAAAGAACTTATTAAGCAGCACGGAGGAAAAATAGCAAGTAGCATTTCATCTAAAACCAATTATTTGGTAGCGGGTGAAAACATGGGGCCAGCAAAAAAAGAAAAGGCAGATTCATTAGGAATTACTATTTTGGACGAGTCATCATTTAGAGAACTTTTAGAAAATGATTAAAAACATTTTCCTTAACCATAAAGGCAAGTCAACCACTGCCTCAAAGGAACACTGTACTTACTTAGATGCCTCTCAGGTAGGTATCTTATATCACGCGGATGATTTTCCAGATCAGGTTGTCACAGAACTGGAAAATCAACTAAAAGCTGATGGAAAGAATGTAGCTCGAATAGGCTATGTAGAAAAAGCCACAGAACAAGCACTCCTTTTTAGTAAAAAAGATATTTCCGGAACGGGTACCATTAAAAAAAATCAACTCAGTTTTTTCATAAATCAATCTTTTGATTTTCTAATTTCGCTAGATACATCGGGGAACATCAACTACAAATATGTACTTGCTCTCAGTAAGGCCACCTGCAAAGTAGGATTTGAAACTGAACAGTATTATGATTTGTTGCAGATGTCTGTGAAAATGGAAGAAAACAAGTCTGATGCCATGAAAAGTATCATCAGGTATCTAAAAATGATTTAATGAGGCAAGAGTTAAAAGGAACAGGTGTGGCACTGGCTACTCCGATGAATAAGGATTATGGTGTAGACTTTCCAGCACTCGAAAAACTTATAAATCATACGATAGATGGAGGTGTAGATTACTTGGTAGTTTTAGGTACCACTGGAGAATCTCCTGTATTTTCTTGGGAAGAGAAATTGGAAATCCTTGATTTTGTATTCAAGGTCAACGCTGACAGAAAGCCTATTGTTTTTGGACTGGGCGGAAACCATACATTTGATCTTATTGAAAAGTCAAAGGATTTAAAGAAATTCGAACTCTCAGCTATTCTTTCTGCATCGCCCTACTATAATAAACCTTCGCAGGAAGGAATTGTTCGGCACTATGAAATGCTAGCAGATGCGTTCCCCTTCCCTATTATACTTTATAATGTACCTGCTCGAACTGCTTCAAATATAATAGCGGATACCACACTTACTTTAGCCAAGCACCCGAATATCATTGCCATTAAAGAAGCCTCATGGGACTTAGATCAATGTAAGAAAATCGCACATGAAAAGCCTAGTGACTTTCTATTGATTTCTGGTGATGATGCACTGACTTACAAATTGATCAAAGAGGGTGCCGAAGGAGTTATTTCGGTCATAAGCAACCTTTTACCTGCTCCCTTCATCAATATGGTAAGTGCAGCACTGCAAAATTCTTTCGAGGAAGCTGAGCGTATAGAAGAGGACCTGAAAAAAGCATATGAACTGCTTTCTCAAGAAGGAAATCCAACATCACTCAAAGCTGGCCTTGAAGTAAAAGGCATTTGCCGTCGAACAGTGAAGCCTCCCTTGTACAATGCATCAGAAAACTTGATAGCTGCCTGGGAACACTATTTAAAGTAACTCTATGATCAAAAAACTACTAACATTGGGTATGCTACTTAGCATCCTCCATATAAGTGCGCAAGAAAGCAAAAGAATCTCAGGAAAAGTAATAGATGCGTTAACGGGTGAACCACTAGCCTTTTCCCATGTAGGCATTTTTAATTCGAGCTACGGTACCATTTCCAACATAGATGGCGACTTTTCTTTAATTGTTCCCACCAAGTTTAACAATAACAAATTGTCTGCTTCATATTTAGGGTATGAATTAAAGTCTATTCCTGTTTCTTCTATAGACGTGAGTAACGATTTGATCATCAAGCTCAAATCTACTGTGACAGAACTTCCTGAGTTGGTTATTCGAACCAATGAGAAATCAATTATTGAAGAAGCTATTGAAGCTATCCCTAAGAATCATGATCAAAATGAGATGCTACTTCGAGCTTTTTGGCGAGCTTCTATTCAAAATGATGAGCGAGAATATATCCAACTTACTGAATATGCTTTTGACATGTTTCGCTATGGAGAGCTTGGTGATGAAAATAATGCTATGAAAATCTTGAAAGGAAGGGTTGCCAGAGATACATCCTTTTTTAGTGATATCGGAGGTATGCAAATAGGTGTAACACCTCAATCGTTATTCGCAAATTCATTATTAAAAGAACATGCTATTTTAAACAAGAAAGTACTTAAAAAACATACCTATAAGATAACCGACGCTACCTCATACAATGAACGAAGCGTTTTTGTTGTAAGCTTTAAACCTAAGAAAAAAGCTAAGGGAGACCTTTTTGAGGGAAAAATTTTATTAGATACAGAATCATTGGCTTTCGTAAGAATTGCATTCAATAAACTCATCAGCAAAGACAATCCGGATAAGGTATTTGATAGATTTAGTATGGCCGCTATGATTGTGGGGTTAGGCAAAAGCACAATGGACAATTATCAAAATGAACTTAACTATCAGTTAGTCAATGGGAGGTGGTATCTAAGTCATGCAACGTATAATATAAACTGGACGATGCGAAGAGAAAAACAAGGAATTACACGTCCAGTAATGTTTAAAGCAGACTTTGTAGTAACGGATATTGAGAAAGAAAACATTGTAGTACCCCCAGAAGAAGAACTTGCTTCAAAAGGAATTCTTGAACGTCAGATAGTTAAAAATACCGATGAATTCTGGAAAGGATTCAATTACTTGAAAGCTGATAATGATTTTGAAAAACTGTTTCAGGAAATTTTGAATAGGGATTGAGGATATAATTTTATTTAATATTCTCAAAGATAATTTAATAGAAACTACTACTTATTAGACATAAAAAAAGGGAGTCAAATGACTCCCGATTTCTTTATCGGTTTCGATTGATTATCTATCGATCGATTATCCTTTGTTCTTCATATCTTGAACTTCTAGTCTAATCTCCTGAGCAAGGTTTTTCATGTCCTGCATACCTTTTCTTACTCGAGTACCAGCGGCATTGTTTTTCTTATCGTAGAATTTTTCAAAATCTGCTTCTAATGATTCAACCATTGATTTTAGTTGTTCAAATCTTTTCATGTTATAAGGTAATTAAGGTTATCGATAAATTTTAAAAGTGGTGGCAATATAGCCTAAAATCGTTAATATCAAGATAATGTAACGGTAATTCTTAAGATTTTGCCAACATGGCACCTTCTACTCCCGCTTCTTTATATACTCCGCCATCTAACTTGATCTTAATTGCATCAAACGCATTGAGTGTCTCTTCTACATCTTCTAGAGTGTGCATAGCCGTGGGAATAATTCGCAATATCACCATCCCTTTTGGGATTACTGGATAAACTACTACTGAGCAAAATATCTTATAATTCTCCCGAAGATCAACGATCATATTACATGCCTCAATAGCATCCCCATTCATTACAACTGGCGTTACTGGCGAATCTGTTGAGCCAATATTAAAGCCTCTTTCTTTAAAGCCACTCTGCAATGCATTCACGATCGTCCATAGTTTTTCCCTGAGCTCGGGCTTAGTCCTAAGCATTTCCAATCGCTTCAATCCTCCTACTACTAAAGGCATAGGTAATGACTTAGCAAAAATTTGAGATCTTACTTTATATCTAAGATGATCAATAATGTCTTTTTCACCAGCTATAAAAGCACCGATACTTGCCATTGACTTAGCAAATGTGGAAAAATAAATATCTATTCCATCCTGGCAGTTGTAATGTTCTCCTGCTCCAGCTCCCGTTTTACCCATTGTTCCAAAACCATGTGCATCGTCTACTAAAAGTCTAAAACTGTATTTATCCTTCAGAGCTACAATTTTGTCAAGCTTGCCTGTATTTCCGCTCATACCGAATACACCTTCGGTAATCACCAAGACACCACCACCTTGCTCGTTTGCTAGCTTTTCGGCTCTCTTCAATTGCTTTTCGCAATTTTCAATATCGTTGTGAGGGAACACGAAACGTTTCCCTATGTGCATTCTTAATGCATCTATAATACACGCATGACACTCAGCATCGTATACTACTACATCTTTCCTATCAACTAATGCATCAATTACTGACATGATGCCTTGATACCCGTAATTCAAAAGCATTCCTGTTTGCTTACTAACAAAATCCGCAAGCTCTTGTTCCAATTGATCATGATAATCAGAATTTCCGGTCATCATTCGGGCTCCCATAGGATATCCTAGTCCCCACTTCTCTGTAGCCTCAGTATCTGCTTTTCTGATCTCAGGGTGATTAGCTAAACCGAGGTAGTTATTTAAACTCCACGCTAGCATTTCCTGTCCTTTAAACTTCATTCTAGGCTGAATCTCGCCTTCCAGTTTCGGAAAGAAATAATAATTCACATCCTGATCAAGAAAAGAGTATTGTCCTAACGCTCCTTTATCACTGAGTAATTTCTCAAATAAATCCATTTACTTGTGTTCTCCTTTTTTCAACAAGATGCAAATTTAGCAGGAATGTGCATATAATGAGTGCCGGCTTTTCAATAAACTTGCACCAACGATTGAATTATGTCTATAAAGAAAATACTAGTAGCCAATAGAGGTGAAATAGCAATCCGGGTAATGAGATCCGCTAAAGAACTGGGAATCAAGACTGTAGCAGTTTACAGTGAAGCTGACAAGCTCCTCCCGCATGCTTCTTTTGCAGATGAAGCAATCAATATTGGGCCTGCAGCTGCTTCAGAATCTTATTTAGTTCAGGATAAAATAATAGAGGCTTGTAAGCAAACTGGTGCTGATGCCATCCATCCAGGATATGGATTCTTGTCTGAAAATGCTTCGTTTGCTGAGCGAGTTGAGAAAGAAGGACTCATCTTCATTGGGCCATCTCCAGAAGCCATCAGGATCATGGGTGACAAGCTTACTTCAAAACAAACTGTTCAAAAATTCAATGTGCCTCTAGTTCCAGGAATGGATGAACCCATTAGTGATGTGGATAAAGCTAAGAAGGTAGCAAATGACATTGGATATCCTGTCATGATTAAAGCGAGTGCAGGCGGTGGTGGTAAAGGAATGCGAATCGTAAATGACCTCAAAGATTTTGAAGAGCAGATGGATCGAGCCATGAGTGAAGCAAGAAATTCATTTGGCAATGATGAAGTATTTATTGAAAAATTCATCTCTTCACCAAAGCACATTGAGGTGCAAGTACTTGGAGATCAACACGGTAACATCATTCACTTGTTTGAAAGAGAATGTAGCATTCAAAGAAGACATCAAAAAGTGATCGAAGAAGCTCCTTCCGCCCTCTTAACGCCTGAACGACGTAAGCAAATTGGTGAAGCCGCTGTTAACGTAGCTAAATCCTGCAGCTATTTTGGAGCTGGAACAGTGGAGTTCATTGCTGATGTAAATCAGGATTTCTACTTTCTAGAGATGAATACTCGCCTTCAAGTTGAACATCCTGTAACTGAGTTGATTACCGGAGTAGATTTAGTAAAGGAGCAGATCAATATTGCCAATGGAGGAAAATTGAGTTTCAGTCAAGATGATCTTTCCATCAATGGACATAGCTTGGAGGTAAGAGTTTATGCTGAAGATCCTGAAAACAATTTTCTTCCTGATACAGGCAAACTCAAGACGTATATTAGACCTCAAGGTGCTGGAGTTCGAGTTGATGATGGTTATGAAGAAGGACTTGATGTTTCAATTTATTATGATCCCATGATTGCCAAGCTAATCACCTATGGGAAAGATCGTACAGAGGCGATTCAGCGAATGAGACGTGCAATTGAAGAGTATCAGATCACCGGAGTAAAAACTACTCTTTCATTTTGTGATTATGTACTTGGGCATCAGGAGTTTGTGGATGGATCTTTCACCACAAAATTTGTAGAGTCTCATTACGACTCTGAGATTCTGAAAAAACAACCTAACAAGGAAGAAGCTGATATAGCGGCACTCATAGCATATGAATTGATAAACAATTCTGCGAAAACAATCTCGGTGCACTCTTCAAATGAGATCAAGAGTAAGTGGAAAGAACGAGCACGTAATTAAATGGCAGAAATTAAACCCCTGAGAGCCTGGAGATATAACAACGAACACATCAAAGATGTAGACAAGTTAGTCTCTCCCCTCTTTGATGTAGTGTCAGAGAGTCAAAGAGAGACTCTTTACGAACAAGAATTTTGTAGCATACATCTTTCTGTACCAAGAGGAGACGACTCCATCCGTGGAGCTGCTAAAAGACTCATTCAATGGAAGAATGAAGGTATAATTAAACAGGACGAGCTCCCATCTATTTACGTGTATTATCAATATTTCACCCTGCCTGGATCTGATAAAGAAAGAATAAGAAAGGGATTCATAGCCAATCTTCGAGTATACGATTGGGATGAAAAAATTCTGCTGAGACATGAAAACACCATGCCCTTTTCAGTAAATGATCGAATGGAAATTTTGGATAAAACCCAACTTAATGTAAGCCCAACACACGGACTCTACACCGATACAACTCACGAAATTGAAAAGTATCTGGATGAAGCCATACTAAATCCCTTGTATGAAACAGAAGACTATCAAGGTGTTAGAGATGTCTTTAGTGTTATCCATGATGTTAAAATTATCAGACGAATTATGGATATTATAGAGGATAAACAAATCATCCTTGCCGACGGTCACCACAGATATGAAGGTTCTTTACTTTATCAAAAAGAACGAGCAAAGAATAACCCCAATCATACTGGAAAAGAAGGCTACAATTATCACCTAATGTATTTTACAAATACCGAATCTGATGATCTTAGAATTCTTCCCACTCACCGTATGATCAATGGGATTGAAGATTTTTCAAAAGAGGATCTCTTAAATAAACTAGATCAATACTTCTTTATAAAACCTATTGAAGAAGCTGCTGAGGTGAATGAGGTGATTCTTGGTAAGCTATGGGCATTTGGGCTCCTCATTGAAGATAAGGCTTACAAAATCCGTCTCAAGCCTGAAATGATCAACAATATTTCATGGGATTTTCCACAGGCGATTAAAGAATTGGATCTTACAGTAATGCACTACTTTGTATTTGAAAAATGCTTAGGCATACCTGGAAAAGACCAAAGAGGGAGTAAGAACCTGACCTTTGAGCGAAATTTTACGAAATGCTTAAAATCGGTGATAACCAATGAAGCACAATGTGCTATTATCACAAAAGATATTTCCATAAACACCGTTAAAGAAGTATGTTACAGCGGCTACACACTTCCTCAAAAGAGCACTTATTTCTATCCAAAAGTAATTTGCGGGTTTCTCTTTGGGTCCATAAAAGAAGACGAATTCAATTCTTTCTTTGATGAAGCATTTCAATAATTTCATCCTGGCTTCCAAATCTCCACGGAGAAAACAATTACTTTCTGAAGCTGGATTTAGCTTCAAAGTCAAGACCATTGATTTTGAAGAAGTTTTCCCGGCAGACTTAAGTGTTGAAAAGGTTGCAGAATATTTAGCTGTAGAGAAAAACAAAGCCCATAGATCTCAATTTGGCGATGAACTCATTGTCACTGCTGATACGGTTGTCATCTTCTCTGGTCAGATCCTTGGTAAGCCAAAAGATTTGAATGAAGCGAAGAAGGTCTTGGAAATACTTTCGGGAAAAATTCATTCTGTCATATCAGGCGTTTGCATTAGTAACAAAGACAAAACAGTTTCATTTTCTTCTACAACGGAAGTTAAATTTCATGAGTTAGCTGTTGATGAGATTGATCACTATGTGAGTTCTTGGCCTCCTACGGATAAAGCAGGGAGCTATGGCATTCAGGAATGGATAGGTTTAATTGGTGTCGAATGGATTAAAGGCTCATTTTACAACGTAGTGGGCCTTCCTGTGGATACTTTATACAGGGTACTTCAAAAAGAGTTCTGATTTTTGAAATTTATCATTGACGAAAATCTACCTCCTGATTTGACTGAATTATTTCGGTCAGAAGGGCTGGAGTCGTATCATGTCAATGATATAAAAGCAAAGAAAAAACAGCGTGTACTTGATGATCAATTACGAAGGTTAGCCATTCAAAAAGGGTACATCATTGTAACGAAAGATGACGATTTTGTGAGGTCATATGTAAGCAGAAAAGTCCCTGATAAAGTTGTGTTTATCTACGGTCTGGAAAAAAAAGAATCACTTCTCTCTCGTATGAAAGAAGTGATTCCACAATTGCTAAAGCTTTTAAGTAATCATGATTTTATTGAAGTAAAGGAAAACGAATTAAAGTTTCCTTTATCCAATTAAAATTCTACTATTACAAACTCAGTTCTACGATTTTTAGCTCTACCCTCTTTTGTATTATTATCAGCTATTGCTACAGTTTCGCCATAGCCTTTGGCTATCAATCTCTCCCTTTCTATACCCGCCAATACCATATATTCTACAACGGATTGCGCCCGCTTTTGAGATAAGCTCAGATTTGCTGCATCAGCACCTTGACTATCAGTATGTCCCCCAACTTCAATAACCATCGACTTATTGTTTTTCATAAGTGTGACAGCTTTATTCAATTCTACATAACTAATAGGCTTTAGCTCAGCCTTACCTATTTCAAAGAAAATGTTGTTCAACACTACCTTTGTCCCTTTTTTTATTGGCTCTAATGGTATGTCATTTGTGATCTCTGCATAGGTTGCGTCTGTGGGTAGCTCAAAACTTTGAGAATAAAAGAAGAATCCTTCAGCGTTTGCAGAAACACTATAATCTCTACCGGCAGGTAAAACAACCAAGTATTCCCCCGTCTCCTCATTACTCTTATTAGTTGCTATAAGCTCTCCCGAATTAAGGTCTTCAATAAGTACGAGGGCGCTGAGTGGTTTATTATCCTCTGAATTTGAAACAACACCCTGAACAATAATAGTTGGTTTGGGTTTCAACTCATCTGGAAGTACCACACTGAAAATGTCAAAATTATTTTCGTCTAATCTTGATGATGCTTGGTAAGCATTACCTGAAGCTGAAATACTAAAATTGGTATCATTTCCTCTTGAATTTATTGGCTTCCCGAGGTTTTTAGGTGTAGACCATTTTCCATTTTCAAATACTGTATAAAAGATATCTGCTCCTCCCATACCTGGATGTCCTGTTGAGGAAAAATAAAGCGTCTTACCATCTGCCGCTAAAAATGGACTATTCTCACTCAATGGAGTATTGACAATGCTTCCAAGGTTTTGAGGCACACCCCATAAGCCCAATTGATTTTTTTCAATCATATAAAGGTCAGATGCTCCATTTCCACCAGGACGTATAGATGTAAAAATGATACGATTTCCATCGGTATTAATTGTAGGCTGACTTTCCCAATTTTTGGTATTCACTACATTTCCCATATTTCGTGGTTCTGACCATTTGCTTCCAATTAGTTGTGTCATATACAGATCGCAGCTTCCCATCGCTCCAGATTCATCACATCGAACATATACCATCGTCTGACCATCTCCGGTAAATGAAGAACCAAAGTCATTCGCTTTTGAATTTATTGGTTGGGGTAAAAGTTCAGGAGCGCTCCATTGATCATTAGTCAATTTCGAATAGTACAGATCTTCTCCAAAATCTAAGGCTGCACTGTTTTGATCTTTGAAGTCAAATCCACCTTGCCTTACACTTGTAAAATAGAGTCTAGTTCCTGTAGGATTAACCTGAGGCATATAGTCTCCAGAAACACTGTTTAGTGTAGCTATAGGTGTTGGCTCTGTTGTATTTGGAGCAGAAGCCCGTAGCTCAGTGCTTATATCAATATAGTTAAGTCGGTTGAGAGCCAAGTGTATTAGCTTCTCCGACTTAGGTGTCTTAGGAGCTCTATCGAGGTATCTTTTGATGTAAATCCTGGCACTTCTTAGATTCTCAAGCTCAATATATGACTTGGCAATATCATAATATATCGCAATATTATAGTCTGCTTTTACTTTTTCCAGGTTCCTGTAAGCACTGATTGTCTCCTCCACTTTATTTAGATGATCGTATGTTTTACCTAAGTAAAACCAGGCATCAGGGTACTGAGGATTAAATTTTATAGACTCTTTGAACTTCTCTATTGCCAGATCATATTTTTCAAATTTTATTGCTTGCATACCCTGGAGGTATGAGTCTTTATAGTTTTGAGCGAAGGAAAAATTGATCAAAATCGATAGACTGAATAAATAGCTGATTCTTCTTATTTGCATGATTGATATTCATTAATGAAAAACGAAATAAGCGTAAATTTCATAATCTTTAATATAGAAATTCAAGGATTAATAAAATTTAAGTGATTCCATGTGTCCATTGAAAAATAGATTATTCACATGAAATTAGGAAATTTATGAGATAAAACAGATTCTTTCGTTAACCATGCGTATTTTAACTTGATCAAAAAGCAACTTCAATGAAAAGAATATTAGTACTCACACTGTTTATCCTGTATATCGGGCATACTAATTTACATGCTCAAGTAGGAAGTGTTTTTCCAGATATGGAAGCTGAAACACTGACCAATGAATTTGTTATGCTACCAAAAGATATTGGTGGCAAGTATAGCTTAGTAGGTCTTGCTTATTCAAAACAGGCAGAAGACTTCTTGAAAGGATGGTTTGAACCTATTTACAATCAATTCATTTACAAGAATCCAAATCCTGGATTATTTGATTTTTCATTTGACGTCAATACCTACTTCGTCCCGATGTTTACCGGAGCTAAGCGGCCAGCTTATCAAAAAGTAATGAATAAGCTCAAAAAAACGATTGATAAGAGGCTTCAGCCAAATGTCCTTTTTTATAAAGGCACGTTGAAAGAATATAAGGAAGCGCTCAATTTTGACGGAAAAAACGTACCCTATTTCTATGTAATAGATCCAGAAGGGAAGATTGTCTACTCTACGTGGGGGAAATTTACTCAGCGTAAAATGCAAGAGATCACTGATGCTGTGGAAAGTGCAATGAGCATGGATTGAAAAAAAGTCCATCCCTTGGAAGGGATGGACTTTTTTTGCTGAGGGCTGTCCTTACTGAGTAATAGGATCTCCTTTTATATCTAAAATAATTGGGTCACCCATCCCGAGCTTCTTGACCTCTTCAAGTTGAGTTGCTCCATCACCTAATACCAAATAGAACATCTCACTTTCGTTCATATGCGTATTGATCAATTTTTGATAATCTTCAAGTGTCATTGAGGTGAGTTCGTCTTGTTCTTGCTCCATAAAATTCGCTTGCTTGCCAAATTGACTAATCTCATGAAGCATCCCCAGCTTAGCTCCTAAGCTTTCAAAAGCACGTGTATTTGCTTTTAAAACTTTATTCTTTGTTACTTCTACGTCCTCTTCAGTGAATCGGTCGGCATAGTTTGCAAGCATGTCTTTGATGATTTCCAAAGATGGAAGAGTCGCATTGGCTCTCACGCTGGAAGTAACCGTGTATGGAGCCACTTCCGTCATCTGTCTTACGAATGAATAAGCACCATACGTATACCCTTTTTCAATCCGAAGAGTCTGGAATAGCTGGCCGCTAGACCCTCCTCCTATTTTTTCATTGGCATAGCCTACTTCATTGAATTTATCCTCCATACCTGAAAGAGCTAATTTACCAATATAGAGAACTGATTGTTTTGCTCCCGGAAAATCAATAAAATAGAATTTTCCTGCATTACTATTCTCAGGTAAGTTATAAGACGCTAGTTGCACATCTTTAGAAGGCCACTCTTCTTGTAGCGCAGAAAGTGCACCCATCACTTCTTCTTGACTGACATTTCCAGCTACATGAAAGTTTGCCACAACTGGAGAAAAATTGAGCTCATAAAAAGCTTTTAGGTCATCCATTGATACACTCTCAACTGTCTTTAGGGTTCCACTTACAGGGTAACTCATGACATGATCAGGTCCATAATTTAGCTTGTTAAACACAGTAGAAGCAATTGCTGTTGGACTGGCTTCTCTTCCTTTTAATCGTGTAAGTTGAGACTGCTTCAAGCGATCAAACTCTGCTTGATCCCATCTTGGTTCCAACAATATTTCTTTCAGCAGATCAAATGTCTCACCAAAATTTCTTGTCAAGCATGACGCTGAGATTCTAATTTCTTCACTTGTACTAAAAACATTTATCGAAGCTCCCAATAGGCCAATAGCCTCCTCAAGTTCTGAAGGAGTTTTTGATTTTGTACCTTCAGTCATTAAACTAGAAAGCAATGATGCGGTACCAGACTTGTCTAGAGAATCTTGGAAATGACCTCCTTTAATGGTTAAGTCAAAATACACTAAAGGCAACTCCTTATTCTCAATGCCAAATGCCTGCATTCCATTATCAATGGAAGATGTCCAAACCTCAGGTGCGTTCAAAAGTGGCAATTCACCGAACTCTGGTTCAGATCGATCATATTTAGAAGATGTTTTTTCATATTCCCCTACTTCGCCACGTGTAACATTTTCAGATTCCACATTGGCCACTATCTCTTCAATGTAAACCTCAGCTTCTTCTGATCCATCAACAGTCAAATCTAAACTGCCAGCTGGAACAACGCTTGTCATTATGTAATTCTGGCCTTTTATATACTTATTATAAACCCGCATTACATCGGCTGATGTTACCGCTTGTGTGTTTTTGGCTGTTTGAGTAATGTAACTGGGGTCTCCTCCAAACTCATTGTCTTGCACTAGTTGGAACGCCTTATTTAACACAGTGCTTACCCCTTGATAAAGATTCGTTTCCAACTCAGCCTTAATTCTCTTTAAGTCATTTTCATCAATCCCATTGGTTTCAAAACGAATCAAACCTTCCTCAATGGTAGCTTTAATGCTGTCTAAATCAACACCAGCATTTGCCCTAACTCTAAAAACAAATTCCCCGGCTACCTCACTACTACTTTGATAAGTTGATGCATTTGGAGCAAGTTTCTTTTCTTCAACAATGACTTGATAAAGAGGAGACTTTTTACTTCCGCTTAACAACTGTCCCAATACATTTAAAGCATAAGTATCTTCATTATACTCTTCTACAGTTGGATAGACCATTCTAAGCTCTGGAAGCTTTGCGAAATTATCTTCGAAATGGAGTGATTTGCTATTTTCTAATGAAACAGGCATTGGTGTAGGTTTTTCTACTTCAGGCCCTTTACGAATTTCACCAAACCATTTTTCAACTAACTGCTTCGTTTCTTCTACGTTGATGTCTCCTGCAATTACAAGTGTGGCATTACCCGCCCCATAGTATTCTTCATAAAATTCTTTTACATCATCCAATGTAGCTGATTGAAGATCAGGCAATGAGCCGATTACAGTCCAACTGTATGGATGTCCTTCAGGATATAGGTTTTTACGAATAATTTCATCAGTATAGCCGTAAGGAGCATTATCTACTCTTTGTCGTTTTTCGTTTTTTACTACCTGCTTTTCTGCTTCTAACGCGTCATCCGTTACGGTATTAATCATATAACCAAATCGATCTGAATCAATCCAAAGAATCTTCTCAAAGGCATCTTTTGGAACTACTTCATAATAGATCGTGCCATCAGACCATGTACCTCCATTTCTGCTTCCTCCCCATTCTGGAATAAGTTTTCGATTTGCTCCTCTTGGGACATTTTCTGAGTCATTGAAAGACATGTGCTCAAAGAAATGAGCAAATCCTGTTTTGCCAGGTTTTTCCCTATTGGACCCAACATGCATGAGCGTAGCTACTGCTACTATTGGGTCTGAATGATCTTCATGTAAGACTACTTCAAGGCCATTTTCGAGTGTGAATTTTTCGTACTCAATTTTAAATTCCTTTTTTTCCATACGTTCTGGTGAGCTGCATCCAATGAACATTGCAGCAATACTGAATGACAAAATATGTGTGAGTTTCATGTGTGTAGTTGTTTTGTACTTGTAATTTGAGGTATTAAGCTTAAAATCAAAAGTGAGATTTGATAACCGGTTGACTTAGTAACAAGAAAACCTGCCGAGGCAGGTTTTAAATAAATTTACTACTCAAAATAAGTTAATCCTCTGATTCAGATGTCTCTTCTTTATCCTTTTTCTTACCCTTAGCCTCTACATCATCTCCGTCTTTTAATCTCTTAGAGACTGCTAAGAATGGACCTGAAATAACATCCGTATCTTCAGAAACTCCAGACTTTATTTCAATTCTATCAAAATCGCTAATACCAGTCTCAACCTCAATCTCCACAGCTTTTCCATTTTCCATCACAAAGACTACTTCTCTCACTTCCTCATCAACTAAGTCTGCTGAAGATTTCTCTTCTTCTTTCTTCTTTCCCTTTTCTGAACGAGTAGTTACAGATGCCAATGGAACAGTAAGAATGTCTTTCTTGACTTCCGTGATAATATCTACGCTAGCCGTCATTCCCGGGCGAAAAGGGTATTTAAGACCCTCCTCTTTTACTAGATCTTGATATGAACTATTTAAGATTTGAATTCTTACTCCAAATTCTGTAACCGCATCTGCTGATATCTTGTCATTGGCTGTATTAGCAATGTGGGTTACTATTCCTTTAAAGGTTTTATCCATATAAGAATATGAATCTACATCTATGATGGTGGTATCTCCAACGGAAATACGAATAATATCATTTTCATTTACATCTACCTGCACTTCCATTTTTGAAAGATCTGCAATACGCATTACCTCAGTCCCCTGAAATTGTGAAGTACCAAGAACAGTCTCACCAAGTTCTACCGGTAATTTGGAAATAATGCCGCTCATTGGTGCATTCAATGTGGTAAGTCTAAGGTTTTCCTGAGCGTTTGAAACGTTTGCTCTAGAGCTCTTTACTATATATTCAGCTCCATTTACGCTTTGCTTTGCAGACTCATAATCTTGTTCAGCAATTTTAAAATTTGCTTCAGCAAGTTGATAATCGGCTTCAGAAATAACTTTTTCTTTATAAAGCTTATCCTGACGGTTAAAGTCTTGCTTAGCTCGCTCAAAATTAGCAGCAGCTCTTGCTTCTGATGCTTTTGCCTGTGCTTGATTAGCCAATTGCTGATTAAGATTAGCTTGTGCAATTTCGTAGGCTGATCTAAAATTATCTGGACGAATCCTTAATAGAAAATCTCCTTTGCTTACGGAATCACCTTCCTCTACCTTTAGTTCAATAATCTCACCAGATACTTCAGGACTTAGCTGTACTTCCACTACTGGTTGTACTTGTCCTGATGCACTTACCTTTTCAATGATCGTATATTTTTCCGCTTTGGAAACTTCCACTTGCAGTTTTTTCTTCTGACCAACCCATCCTTGAGATTTACCAACTACTGCGAATAGTATTAGTACAACTACTGCTCCGCCTAGGATATATAAAATTTTGTTTGATTTTTTCTTCTTCTTAGCCATGATTTTAGATATATAAGTTGGTGATCGGTTTAGAATGTTAATGGTTTACCTTGATAGAATTCTAGCACTTTCTGTTTAAATACAAAATCGTATTTAGCTCTTGAAAGATCGGTTCGTGCTTGAAATAAATTATTTGAAGCTACTTGATAATCAGTGAAATTAGCAGCTCCATTATTATATTGATTTTCAACAGCTCTAAAAGTCTCTTCCAGAGAAGCTACTTGTTTTTGAGAAGCTGAGAATGTCTTAGCTGCAGCCACCGCATTTCTGTAAGATGACTCAATGGTTTGATACAAAACATTTCGCTGTTCGGTTGCTGCTATTTC
The DNA here is from genome assembly GCA_039984955.1 of Marinobacter alexandrii. Taxonomy (NCBI): domain Bacteria; kingdom Pseudomonadati; phylum Pseudomonadota; class Gammaproteobacteria; order Pseudomonadales; family Marinobacteraceae; genus Marinobacter; species Marinobacter alexandrii. The sequence goes on along the minus strand of JBDWTN010000001.1, from coordinate 45,301 downwards.
TGCTTGTTGCAAGCTGATTTTAGATCTTTGAATATCACTTCTTGTTCTAAAGCCATTGAAAATTGGCACATTCAAGCTTAGGGTCAATCTCCTACTGAAGTTATTATCATATTGAGTAGATAAATCCACCGTTTCAAAATCTCCTTGTACATCAAACGAATTGAGCAAAACAGCTTCTCCAGACGCTGTTTGCAATTGTGTTGGCTCCTGAACAGGTGCTGCCCCAGTCTGATTAAAATTCTTTAATGCATCAGAATAATTAGTACTAAATCCTCCTGATAGATTAAGTGTTGGGTAAATACCTCCTTTAGATATATCCATACCTACATCTGCGCTTTTTACCCGTAAATCTGCGCTTTGAATTTCAGGTTGATTAGCCAATGCTACTTCATATACTTCAACAATAGTGCTATTTTCAATTTCAGCTTGATCAATATCTATTTCAGGAATGACAATATCTATTTCTTGCCCTGGAGGAAGTAATAAAGATTGCTTCAAATCCAAAAGAGCCAAGTCAAGGTTATTTTGTGAATTAATTAATGTAACCTCATTAGTCGCTACTTGACTTACAAGCTGCAATTCATTTGCTATAGGAAGAGCACCGGATTCTACTAATATTTTTGTTTGATCGAGTTGTTGCTGACTTGACTCTAATTGAAAGCGTGCATTTTCAAGAAGCTCTCTATTGAAGATCACATTCAAATAATTTAAAGAAACACTAAGTGAAATGTCATTGACAGCTTTCTGAAGATCATATTTCGAGGCTTCAGCATCTAGTTTACTCTGTTTTATAGAGTTATGGGTTTGAAGACCATTGATAATGGGCATTGCTGCAGTTCCTCCAACTCCATTAAAATTGATTCGCTGATCAATAAATTGATTGGTTGTAGGATCAATACCTCGTCCCCAATTATAGCCAAAATTCCCACTAAAGTTTATTGTGGGATATCTCTGTGCTTGTGCTTGCAGCAGGCTAACCTGAGCACCTTGAAGGTTCAGTTCACTTCGTTTTATACTTAAGTTATTATCTACAGCGATTTCTATACATTCTTCTAGAGACAATACTCTCTTCCCCTGACCAATTGCGGTGAAGCATAATAAAATCAGTGTGGTGATTAGTCCAGTTTTCATCATATTTATTTATCAATATTCGGAATGTAGATGACCTTATGCACCCATTTCCTCTTCTTTAAATACTCTAAGGTTATATCGTCTATCCCTGAATCCATTTCCAGAATTAGACAAGCCAAATCATTTCTGCCTTTTCTTGATACTGTCATGGTAGCGATGTTGCATTCGTCCTGAGACAATACTTCCGTGAAGAATGCTATACTACCTTTTACGTCATTAGCCTCGATAATCAATGTATGAAGGCTTGCAGTAAAATTTGAATCAAATCCATTTACTTCTTTAATCCGAATAACTCCTCCACCCCTACTTTCTCCCAAAATCTCTACCTTCTTATCTTTCCTTCTTGCTAAAACTCTTACTGAGTTAGGATGAAATGTAGATGCACTTCCAATAGACTTGAACTTGTACGTGAGACCTGCTGTCTCAGTTAATTTAAATGAATCCTTTATCCGCTTATCATCTGTATGATAATCCATCAACCCTGCCAAAATTGCTCTATCACTTCCATGTCCTTCATATGTTCTTGCAAATGAATTATAGAAAATGATATCAGCATGCTCAGGAATTCCTCCTAATACCCTATTTGTAACACGACCAATACGTACCACTCCAGCTGTATGCGAGCTTGATGGACCAATCATCACTGGTCCTATCATATCAAATATTCCGCTACTTTCTGCCATGGGTTATTTCTTGATTAGTTGACTACCTTAAGCTTCAAAATGTTACACTGCTATCGCACCTTTTATATGAGGATGCGGATCATAATTTATTAGTTCAAAATCTTCAAATTTAAAATCAAAAATATCCTTGACATTAGGGTTGATTTTCATAGTTGGTAAATCTCTTGGCTCTCTAGTGAGTTGAAGATTTGTTTGCTCTATGTGATTGGAATACAAGTGAGCATCTCCAAACGTATGAACAAAGTCTCCTGGCTCTAAATCACATACCTGTGCCACCATCATGGTGAACAACGCATATGAAGCAATATTGAATGGTACTCCTAGAAACACATCTGCACTTCTTTGATACAATTGACAACTCAACTTACCATCAGCAACATAAAACTGAAATATTGTATGACATGGTGGTAATGCCATTTCATCCACATCCGCTACATTCCATGCACTTACGATATGCCTCCTGCTATTGGGATTATTTTTGATTCCTTCAATAAGCTTTTTTATTTGATCTATTTTTCTTCCATCCGATGTTTCCCAACTTCTCCATTGTACACCATAGACTGGACCCAAGTTTCCTTTTTCATCAGCCCAATCATCCCAAATAGAAACTCCATTCTCTTTTAAGTACTTGATATTTTGATCTCCTTGAAGAAACCACAGAAGTTCATGAATAATTGATCTTAAGTGAAGTTTTTTAGTGGTTACGCAAGGAAACCCCTTGCTCAGATCAAATCGCATTTGATATCCAAACACACTTTTAGTTCCCGTTCCTGTACGATCACCTTTCTCGGTTCCATTATCCAAGATATGTTTCATTAGGTTCAGGTATTGTTGCATTCTGTTCGTAGTTTGGTAACAAAATTAACTTTTAAACGAAGAAACCCTGAACTCACGAATAGATAAATATGTCGAGCGGTTAATAACCACAAAGGGAAAGGTGATTATGACCAGTTTACTGGTACTAATTACAACGATATTAGCATGGAATCTCCAGTATGTGACATTTGATTTCGAGTTTGAGAAATTTTTCCCAAACGACCATCCAGATAGTCAAGCTTACACTAAACATTCTGCTCAGTTTGGCTATGACAATGACTATTTACATATTATCATTCAAAAAGATAACCATCTTTTTGATCCAGATTTCATAAAAAGAGCTCACTTATTTGAAAGGTCATTAACTAAGATCAATGATGTCGAGAATGTCTATTCTCCCCTTTCTCTTCAGCATGTAATCAAGAGCCCAACTGGCTTGGTCATTTTTCCACTTATTCATACAAAGGATCCTACCAAATATCAATTAAGACAGGATAGTATGAGGATTTTTGGGAATCCATTTTACCGAAGTGCTTTCAGTGAAAATAGAAAAGCTTTAAGTATCTATCTCAATCATGCACATTTTGCTGATCAAAGAAGAAGTGAACAACTATTAAGTGCAATAAGGTTTCAAGCGGAAAAACATGGCATAGAAAACATCAGATTAGTAGGCAAGCTAAGTGCAGCCGGTGTTTTTATTTCATACATTCAAAACGATTTTAGCAAGTTCTTAATTGGGTCTTTGTGCTTAAGTTTTGTTTTGCTTCTTCTGATCTTTCGAAGTTTTAAGTCAGCCATGCTACCATTCTTAATCAGCCTACTTTCTATCGTATGGTTATTTGGATTGATTGGCATGCTAGGTTATAAAATCAATCTGCTAAGTTCCTTATTACCTCCTATCCTATTCTTTGTTTCCATGTCAGATGCAGTTCACCTTATGAATGCGTTAAAAAAGACTTTAGCTAGCAACTCCGTAGATAGGGTTAAAGGTGCAATGAAAATCGTATGGGTACCCACATTTCTAACTTCCGTAACAACCGCTATTGGCTTTTTGAGTCTTCTTTGGATCAATACTGAGCCAGTTCAGTTTCTGGGCTTGTTTGCCTCCATTGGTATTCTCATTGCCTTTGTCATCACTTTTACCTTTGGATTACTGGTTGCCTCTATATCAAGCTACGAGACAAAAAAACGAATATTAGAAGTGCCTGAAAGCTGGCTCAATTATCTACTTAATAACAAAACAATTATAATAGGTATAGCCTGTGTTCTTTTAATGATTTTAACTCCCGGTATTTTTCAACTACGTATAAATTCCTTTCTATTGGATGATTTGCCTGAGGAATCACAAGTAAGAAAAGATTTTGAGTTTGCAGATGATCAATTGGGAGGTTCTAAACCTTACGAGGTAAGAATAGAAGTGACAGACACTGCTAGTTCTATCTGGGACAAAGAAGTAATGGATCAAATTATAAAAATTGAAGAATACTTACTCAATGAGTATCCAATTGCTAAAGTTCAATCTCCTGCCACGATAATTAAGTATCTAAACATGGCCAATAATGGAGGATTAAACGAGAATTATCAATATCCATCATCCAGTGGTGCGTATAGCCAAACTCTTCGTTTAAAAAATAGAATTGATCCAAAGCGTTTAGATAAACTGGTAACAGCTAATGGTAAAGTGGCCAGGCTAATTGGATTTTTTCCCGAATTGGGGTCATATGAAACTGGTTTGAAGAATGAAAAAATGCTTTTGTTTTTAAAGGATGAAATTGACACTGAAATCATACAATATCAAATTACAGGAACGACTTACCTTATCGATAAAAGTCACGAATTACTCTCCATCAATCTATTGAAAGGGTTATTAACTGCTATTCTCGTAATTGGAATAATACTGGGGATTTATTTTAAATCCTGGAAACTTTTACTCATCAGCTTAGTTCCTAATCTAATACCTCTTTTGATGGTTGCTGGAACGTTGGGATGGCTTGGCATTTCATTAAAAATGACCACTTCAATCATTTTCACCATTGCTTTTGGTATTGCTGTTGATGACACTATACATATGATGAGTTACTACCTTAAAAGTCAAGAGTCCGATCCGGTGCTGCGCATGAAAGAAACATTCAAACATGCTGGTAGTGCTATGCTTATTACATCTATCATCATGATGTCAGGCTTTGCTTTGTATCTCTTTTCTAATTTTGGTGCTACCTATTACCTAGGCCTTTTTGTCAGTTTATCGTTACTTATTGCATTAGTCATTGATCTAAGCTTATTACCACTTCTACTTATTAAGTTCAGGAAAAATGCTAAATAAGGGAGACAAAATTCCTGAGATTTCATTGGAGAATCAACATGGAGAACTGATTTCTTTAAGTGATTTCACAGGCAAAAAACCTCTAGTGGTTTATTTTTATCCAAAGGATAACACAAGTGTTTGCACAGCTCAGGCGTGTGGATTTAGAGATCATTACGAAGAGTTTCAGGAAGTTGGAGCTGAGGTTATTGGGATTAGTCGTGATTCGACTAGTTCTCACAAAAGAGTTTCAACAAAAAGAAAGCTTCCTTTCATATTACTAAGTGATACTAGAAAAAAAGCGCTTAAGGCATTCAAAATACCTTCAACGCTTTTCGGTTTAGTCCCAGGTCGGGTGACATTTATTATCGATAGACATGGAATAATTGTTCATTCGTTTAGAGCTGACTTTAATGCAAACCAACATATCAAAGAGTCCCTAAGAATATTAAAATCTTTATAACTATTCATCCTTCAATACTTCTGCTGGATTCATAAGGGACGCTTTCGCCGTTTGAACGATAGATATTGCCAATGAAATAGATAGCAATATTGCTAGCGAGAAAGCGAATATGTTCACTCCCATATTAATTCGGTATTCAAAGTCCGATAGCCAAATATTCATGACGTAATAACCAATTGGAACAGCTACGAAGAATGCTATGAGAAGAAGCTTTATATAACTTTTAGAGAACAGCAACACGATACTTCCAACAGAGGCTCCCAAAACTTTTCTTACGCCTATTTCTTTCAGTTTTTGTTCTAGAGTAAACACAACGATACCAAACAATCCCAATGAAGCTATAATAATTGTGAGTACAGCAAAGAATGAAAGCACACTACCAAACTGCTCTTCTGTCTCATAAGAAGAAGCGTAGTGTTCAGACAAGTTCGTATATTCGAACGGTCTGTTCGGCACAAACTCGTTCCATTTAGCCTCTAATCTTTTCTCTAGAGCTTTCATATCGGCATCATTGCCAAATGTTTTTACCAAAACTCTTGTTAAGGGTCTCCCTCCGTTTGGATTAGATTTTGAATGAAAAATAGCGAAGGGTTCTATTGGTCCATTCAGGCCCCAATAGTTAAAATCTCTTACAACGCCTACTACCTTATATTTTCCACTCCAATTCTCAACTTTTTTATTCAGTATTGATTCATCTACAGCCCAGCCTATTGTTTTTGCAGCAGTTTCATTGATGATAATACTTGCTGTGTCACTTGAAAAAGACTGTTCAAATGAACGTCCTACTATGAATTCAAAATCGAGAAGATCTGTATAGTTTTCATCGCCTAATGTATAATTTAATGGAAGAGAGGTAGCATCAGGTTCATCAGTTTTAAACTGATCTCCATTGAAAACAAGTAAAGGAACAGCATCACATACGGAGGTACCTACTACCCCTTCAAGTTTTGCAACTTCATCAGCAAACTCATTTAATGATCCCGTCCATTCGGCATTATCTATTGTCAGAATGTTTTCTTTTTCAAAGCCAAGATCTGCCTTTAGAAAATAATTGAGTTGTTCGTAAATGGTTATCGTACCGATAATGAGCAGGAAAGACAAAACATACTGGGTAATCAACATTCCATTTCTAACACGAACCCCTTTTCTTCCAGTTTTCAATTCCCCTTTCATAGCACTGATCGGCTTAAATGCATTGAAAAACACAAATGGATAGAATCCTGCGACAGCACTTACAGAAACAATTAAAATGAATAAAAATGCAATTAATTGAGGTTGCCCTGAAACTGAAAAACTGAGGGTTGTGCCCAAAGACTGATTAATTAATGGAACGGAATAAAATACCAGCATGATCGAAAAAAGTGCAGCAATCATGCAATACATCAAAGCCTCTCCAAAAAAGCGTTTAACAAACATTGAACTATTGCCACCAAGTATCTTCCTTACTGCGACATTCTGTGCTCTGGTTGTAAACTGTGCTGTACTTAAATTAATAAAGTTGATACACGAAAGAACCAGTAAGAATATCGCAGAACCAACAAGTGCTACTACAATCTTTATATTACCTGTATCACCATGTATACTTATTACATTGTCGGACTTTAGATAGGTATCAGTTAAGGGTTGCATATATAGGTTCCATTCTTTTCCAGCAGCTATATATTCTTCATAAGTATATCCCATAGCCTTTAGCGTTTGTCCCGCATGTTTTTCCAAAAGGTTATCCAACTTCGATTGAACTACTTGAGGATTGGCTTGATCTTCCAAAAGAATGTACGTTTCAAACATTGTCCATAACCAGTTCCAGTCACTGGTTTTGATGCGTTCAATGCTATTTAGTGATACCAAAACATCCATTTCATCTAAATAGAAATTTTCTTCAATTTTCTGGAATACCCCTGTCACTTTATAGGATTCGCCATTATCCATATCAATAGTGGCGCCCAAAACATCATGAGAACCGAAAAACTTCTCAGCTGTTTCATAAGTAAGTACCGCAGAATTGGGATTGTCGAAACATGTATTCTTATCGCCATAAAGCAATGGAAATGTAAAGACCTCAAGAAAATTTGAATCAACAGCAAGAACAGACTCATCATTAAAAAAGCGCTCTTGACCAGCAGATTCAAATTTGATTGGAAGCATGTCATTTGCATTAAACACTCTCACCACATGTTTAGCCTCTGGAATTTCCTGCTTTATGGAATATCCAACACCAGGACCTGTTGCAGAGAATAAGTTAGGACTATCCTCACCCCATATAAATGTTTGATTTATCCGATAAACTTGATCTCCATTCTCATGAAAATTATCATAGTCCATTTCATTGGTGACGTATAGATAAATTAGAATGGATGAAAAAAACCCTACAGTTAGCCCGAGGATATTGATAAATGAGAAAAGCTTGTTTCGCTTTAATGATCTAAAGAATAGTTTAATTGAAGTTATCATTTTGATACATTGAGGTTTCCTTTCTATTAATGTCACAAAAGGTGCCAAACATCATAAATATCTGTAATTCAATCATTTGACTAAGCGAAACATCCCTGAACTTGTTCATAAACGTACAACGATGTGTTCATCTAGCACTTTTCTGTTTATTGAAATAGTTATATTATTTAACAATAATATTATATCAATTAAATTGCAGTACTATCTCAACTATCACTGTGTGATAAATGACTAAAAACTAAAACTAGTTTTAGAAGAAATTCGATTAGACCTAACCGAATCGATGATGAAAGCCCCAACCTGAGAAGGAAGGGGCTTTTTTGTTCTACAGCTGGGCGTTAAAATCCTCCTATCTTGAGTGTAATGAAATAATTGAGTTCATCAAATGCATCAGTCTCTGTATTTATCAATTCTAAATCCTGACTGAATCGTTTACTTACCCCCATAGCTAGACGAAAGTTTCGACTGATATTAAACTCTAGGTTAGCGCCCGGTTCCACATACCAGAAAACGTCGCTATCCACTTCCTTTTCCAATGGTCCTGGGACGGTATTATCTTCATTTATTCTATGATAGCCTAACCAGCCTGCTCCACCTGAAACAGGAAATGTAAAGTGAACTACTTCATTTGAGAAGAAAATTAGTTCTAAAAACATCCCTCCATATCCTCCTAAAATATTAACCTCACGTCCAGCTTCAATGTCATCAAACTTTGCTGTTGGAATGATCCCATGACCTTCAAAGCCTATTCCAAGTGTTCTGTTTATGATCCACCCTCCTCTTAGGCCGCCCAATACCATTGCTTCATCTCGAAATTTGGTGGTTCGAAAAGATAAAGCTCCAAAGCCTCCACTATGGCTCATGGAACCACTCAATGTCTTAATGTCTTGTCTTCGTCTTTTCTTACGTTCAGGCTCTGTGCTCTGGTAGTAAATGATCTTGGGCTTTTCATCTTCGTTCTCCGATTTTACTGAAGGTTTAGGAATCGTATCAGCAGGAATCTGCTTTGTCTCCGTTTTTGTAGAGTCACTTTCTTGAGCATTTATTGTAAAAGATGCTAATACACCCAGCATCGTTATCATCATCAGTTTTTTCATCCTTATTTTATTGAGTCTGTTTTGTTATAATGACAGCTAAAAGATTCAAGGGTTTCCCAAAATGTAAACCAATTTCTACTTTGCTTCTTTTACCTTTGCGAGCTTTAAAATTCTCAAGTATAATGGCGGAATACAATTTTCAAGATATAGAACAAAAATGGCAAAAATATTGGACTGAGGAGAAGATATATGAAGTCTCTAATCAATCCAATAAACCAAAATACTATATCCTCGATATGTTTCCCTATCCATCTGGCGCAGGGCTTCATGTAGGTCATCCGTTAGGATACATAGCATCAGATATTGTTGCACGGTTTAAAAGGCTTAATGGGTATAATGTCTTACACCCTATGGGCTTTGATAGTTTTGGTTTGCCAGCAGAACAATATGCTATTCAAACAGGTCAACACCCAGCCATTACCACAGATGAAAACATTGATAGATATAAAGAACAACTCAAAGCATTAGGTTTTTCCTATGACTGGTCTAGAGAATTAAGAACAAGCGATCCAAAGTTTTATAAATGGACTCAATGGATATTCAAGCTGATATACAATAGCTGGTATAATAATGAAACCGATCGTGCAGAACATATAGACAGCTTGACTTCTCACTTGGAAAAAAATGGGAACATCCACATTGATGCAGCTTGCGATTTAGACACCCCAACTATATCAGCGAAGAAATGGAACAACTATTCTGAGAAAGAGCAGCAGCTTTTTTTATTAAAATATCGGCTGACTTATCAGGCTGAAACAACAGTAAATTGGTGTCCTGCACTAGGTACCGTTCTTTCCAATGATGAGGTGAAAGATGGGTTTTCAGAACGAGGTGGTCACCCAGTTGTTAAAAAGAATATGCCTCAATGGAGCATGCGTATTACAGCTTATGCTGATCGATTGCTTTCCGGTTTGGATAAAATAGATTGGCCAGAGCCCATCAAAGAGATGCAACGAAATTGGATTGGAAAATCCTATGGTGCAGATATCGATTTTAAAGTTGAAGGGTCTGATCAAAAAATCACGGTATTCACCACTCGAATTGACACCATTTATGGCGTATCATTCTTAGTTCTAGCTCCAGAAAGTGAGCTAGTTACAGGTCTTACAACAAAGGATCAGAAGAAAAAAATAGAAGAATACATCAGCATTGCTAAGAATCGATCAGAACGTGAACGAATGAGTGATGCTAAAAATGTAACTGGGACTTTTACTGGAAGTTATGCTATTCATCCATTCAATGGTGAAAAAATTCCTATCTGGATAGCTGACTATGTTTTGGCAGGATATGGCACAGGCGCTGTAATGGCGGTACCAAGTGGTGATCAACGAGATTTTGATTTTGCTAAGAAGTTTGATCTACCTATTCCTCTAATCAATGATGCACAAAAACTAACAGATACAGAAGCTGATCCTACTAAAGAAGGAAAAATAATCAATTCTGATTTTCTCAATGGACTTACACCAGTTGAGGCGATGGAGCAAGGAATTGAAGAGGTAGAAAAGAGAAGTATTGGAGTTCGCAAAGTGAACTTCAAACTGCGAGATGCTATTTTCGGTCGTCAGCGATATTGGGGAGAGCCTATCCCTGTATACTATGAAGATGGCATTCCTAAGCTTGTTCCGGATGAAGAACTTCCACTAGACCTACCCAAAATCAATGAATATCTTCCAACCGAAGATGGCGATCCACCGTTAGGTCGTGCGGAAAATTGGAATCATAATGGTCAACCTTATGAACTTTCCACTATGCCTGGCTGGGCAGGCAGTAGTTGGTATTTCTTCCGATACATGGATCAGGATAATGATCACGAGTTTTGTAGCAAAGAAGCCATGAACTATTGGCAAGATGTGGACTTCTACATGGGTGGAAGTGAACATGCTACTGGCCACCTGCTCTACTCACGATTCTGGACCAAATTTCTTTGTGATATGGAGATCATCGAAGTAGATGAGTATGCGAAAAAGTTAGTGAATCAAGGGATGATTCAAGGGCGCTCTAATTTTGCATATCGTATCAATGGAGAAAATAAATATGTTTCCAAAGGGTTGAAAAGTCAATACAAGACCTCTCCCATTCATGTAGATGTCAATATTGTAAAAGACGATATCCTTGATATTGAAGCATTTAAAAGCTCGCGACCTGATGCAGCCAATGCGGAATTCATTCTAGAAGACGGAAAGTATGAATGTGGTTGGGAAGTGGAAAAAATGTCCAAGTCTAAGTTCAATGTGGTAAACCCCGATGAACTCGTAGAACGATATGGAGCGGACACCTTGAGGATGTACGAAATGTTTCTTGGCCCAATCGAACAAAGTAAACCGTGGAATACGAATGGTATAGAGGGGGTTTATAAATTTCTACGGAAATTCTGGTCCTTATTCCATATGGATGCTGCCTTCAGTATTTCAGATGACGAACCAACAAAGGATGAATGGAAGGTTCTTCATGGAACCATCAAAAAAGTAGCTGAAGACGCTGAAAGACTTTCTCTGAATACATCGGTCAGTACATTCATGATTGCAGTGAATGAACTGTCTTCCTTGAAATGTAATAAACGAGGCATTCTTGAACCAATGAGTATCATACTCTCTCCTTTCGCACCACATATTACAGAAGAGTTATGGCATTTACTGGGACACGCTACTTCAGTGGTAGATGCTGCCTATCCATCGTTTGAGGAAAAGTACCTAGTTGAAGATTCCATTGAATACCCTGTTTCAGTGAATGGTAAGATGAGAGTCAAAATTAGTTTTCCTGCAGATGCTACCAAGGAACAGGTCGAAGAAGGTGCCTTAGCTCATGAAATCATTCAAAAATGGATGGATGGTAAGGAGCCTCGCAAAGTGATCGTGGTGCCTAAAAAGATTGTGAATATTGTAGTATAATAGTCACAAATAAACAAATGGGAAACAAAAAGGTCCTTGCTAAAATCAGCAAGGACCTTTTTTCATGAGACTGCTCAATCTTTTTAATGAACAATCATGATTCGTTTAGCCTCACGCTTTCTATCTTCCCCGTATAGGTGAATAAAGTACATTCCAGAAGGAACATCAGCCGTTTGAACCGTCATCGTTCTGGTGCCTCTGGATACCTCCCCTTTCAATACTTCTCTTCCTGCTCCATCATAGATGATCCATTCCGTATCTTCAGCTATGCCATCCGCAAACTCCACGGTAACTTCTTTATCTGCCGGGTTGGGATAAAGGACAAAGTCTTTGATATCACTCAATCCTAAAGCAAGCTCTGCATTCGGATTACTCAATCCTAAAATTGACGATTGAAGTATAAGCTTAGATGTCAAATCCTGTACATAAGCCACAACTGCTAAGGTATCCTTTGTGTACATATTGGACACAGGCCAAGTTATGGGTGAAATACTCAAAACATCACTAATTGCGACTGCTCCTTCCTCAAATTGACCTGCAGGAGTAGGTAGCATTCTCCGCATGACATTGGTAATGGTATCTCCATCAACATATCTACCAATCGCATTTTCATCCCCTTCTATAATAATCATCGGCTCAAGTATGGCGATAAAAAGTCCGAGTTTCGCATTATCACTTCCTATCTCAGAAATAGCCTCAAAATCAGCTCCTACTGTCAATTCATTTTGATCATCAATAGACGCATTGATCGTGATAGTAAATCCTGGGTTATTTAACTTTGCATTGGTCAATTGCGCAGCAAGGCTATTGAACTGATCTTCGTCAGATATCAACGTTGGTGTTCCTGCAATCGCTACACTTGGAACATCTTCAATACCGTAAAAAGAACTTCTTGCGCCAGGAGCAGACGTATTTCGTTGATTTAGGATATCAAGGCTATCTCCATTATTCGCAAAGTCAGTGAAGTAGTTGATTCGAACAACATCTCCAGTGTTAAAGATGTTTTCATTATCGATAATAGTGTTAACAGCCTTGCTTTCTTCACGTAAGGTGGTTGAAAATTGTTCAACTAACACCACTTGATCTCGTTCGTAGATTTCAACCAAATCAAACCCAAAACCTTGTGTTGTCTTTGTTCCTGCCTGAGCAGAAAGAGCAAATCTAAATCGTGCATACTGTGCCGTAGGAGGAACACTGATTGGAGAAATTGCTGTTTCCCAATCACTATTTTCTGCCCAACCAATTCCCTGATTATTATTCGAAGAAGATAGTGGTGCTCCCGGTGGAGAAACTGATCCTGGTGCACTGGTAATCGCCTCTCGATTGTACCATCCTGGTGTAGATGCTAGACCAATACCTGATAAGCCTGCATTGAACGATCCTACATTCACCCAATTTCTTCCATCATCAATGGACATTTGAAACACAACTCCATCCCTAAAAGTCTCAAAATCTTCTAACCTCAAGAAACTAATGGTAGGCGCATTGAATGCTCTTAAGTCAAATGAAGGCGAATAGACAAATGATACTTCTGATTCTAAATATCCATTGGTATAAAAAGCATTGCTTCCACTTGCGGTACCATCTCCGGCTAGATCAGGAATATCTATTCCCCTTTCCCATGAAGTACTCAGCATATTCGATTTCCCATCTAGGGATAATGTTTCAACAGTCCATCCACCGTTATCTATTTCAAAATCTTCAGCATAAGCTGCTGTAGGACTCAATCCAGTAACATGATCAATAATCAATACTTCCCTTGTTCCATTTATTCTACAACCTGCAGTTGTTCTCATCCCATATTCAACCGTATAGGATCCACTAGAAAGAAATGAATAATCAAAACTATATGGTAAGGTAATATTACTAGCTCCCAGTATAGAAACTTCCTGTATCCCATCAACAATCACCCCTATACTATCAATATTGTCATCTGGGAGAGCATTATTATCTTCAGACAAGCTGAATGAGGTTGTCCGTCCTTCCGTCGTTCCTACCCAGGTAAGAGATGGAACAGGTGCCTCACCTACCGTTATTTGTTGAAGGTTGATTGCCGTTTGGCAGCCTGTTGTATTGTTTGTAACAGTTACCCCGAAATTTCCTGAAACTGTTTCCAGATTATATGTAAGGAACGCATCCGAGATATTACCGTCCAAATCAGTCAATTCAGCAGAACTATTATCAATCGTAGCACCACCTACTCTCCATGAGAATGTATAGTTCGATTCGTCATCAGACATATCCACAAAAAGCTCGATGTTATCCACCGCACAGGAATTTGAAGCTTGTATCGTACCTGTTACAATCTGAGGGCGTGGATTTACATAAACAAATAATGTTGTATCACGCTGACATCCAAAATTATCCGTAAATGAATAAGCAATTCTATGTTCGGATTGCGATGCAAAAGGAGTTGTACCAGAAGCCCCGCCATGGAACACATCATGTGCATTTCTAGGGTTAAATTCTGCTGAATTATTGCCGGTATTCGTCAAACCACCACCCGTATTTATAGAGAAACTACCACTTCCAATATTTGAAGCAATTATAACAGCATCATCTATATCAAACCCCGCAATACTCACTGGTGGATCATCGTAGCAAAACTCTAAAGCATTTGAGTTAACACCATTTAGCGCAATAGAGACATTAGGATCTGGATTGATTGTGATTGTATTCACCACATTTTGAATACAATTAGCTGCAGGGTCTTCATATGTCAATGTAATTTGAATCATGCTCGGATCACCTCCTACAATGTTCCCCTCAGCGTCTCTCATGTTACCCGTTGCATCCTCATGCCATGTTTTCAAGTCTGTGGTTGGGTTTCCTACACCATTGACCGCATCAAAATCTGAATCAATCAATGAGAGATCAGTTGCATTTCTTATTTCATATCCGATGATATCCTGAAAAGCAGCAGGCATAAAGCCACCACCATTATCTACCTGAAGGTCCAATGTAAAATCTGTGTCTGATGTACAGAATTGATCTCCATCATCAACATTTGCTATATCAATAGCATCCTGATCAGAGAAAGTCACCTGAATGATCGCCCCTGCCGGGATTTCACAAGCTTCTCCAGGAGCAAAATCATCTGTATCAAATCGTTGCGTCACCTCAAAAAATTTGGATTGAGCGATTGTAATATCCCCAATACCCATACCCAGATCATTAAACGTTGGCGCTGTGGATACCAGTAATTCAGAAGGGTTTGCGCCAGTTATATCGTCTACAGCATACCATACAAACTCTTTAGGGTTTGCAAAAGGTGAAGCCGCTGTTAACGTTGATCCAGGAAGAAGCTCTGAAAGGCACACTGCAAATTGATACGTATCAGGACCTACATTTAAATCCGTATAATCAGAAGAAACAATAGTCGGTATTTCATCTTCTAATATCTCATGAACTTCTATTGAAAAAGTCATGGCAGCACTCTCACAGCCAATAAAACCAGTTCGGTCATTGAATCCGGTAAGTCTTGTCAATTGGAAATCATATGTTCCAAATCCTAAAACTCCGTTTCCATCCACATCAAAGTCAGAATTGGTGGCTTGCAATACTATGTCTCCCTGCGATACGGTCTCTCCGTTTCCAATCCTGGCAATCTCTGTTGTACCATCTGTATCATAGAAAACATACTCATCTATTCCAGTACTTTGGAACCTGATATCTGCAAATGCGCCACCCTCACATACATGGACAATGGTTGCTCCAAGTGAAACAACATCTGCGACCGTTGGTGCAGTTGTTACAGGGTTTACATTTATTCGAATAGTCGTTAAGAGACCACTACACCCAATAAAACTTGAAGACGCATTGGTATTCTCTCTCCTCGACACTTGATAGACATAAACCCCTGTAGCACCAATCGCAAATGGTCCACCGTTTATATTCACAAAGCTATTGGGGCCCAAGCTGGTTATTCCTACTGATGAAGTTGGTGTAGCAGATCCTACGTCAGCATTTATATCTGCATAATAATCCAAGCGCGCAAGATAATTGGCATTGGTAAATCCCGATAAATCGTCCAAGTCTATGTTCAAATAGGTATCTCCATCACAATAATCAATTTCATAACTGTTTGCTCCTACTTCTGTGGCTTCAGCATTAGACACAATTGGATTATCAGGATTGGCATATACTTCCAATGTCACTTTTCTCAAGTCAGATTCACAATTAGTAGCATCTATCTCAGAAAAATAGAAAATAACCGATTGTTCAGTTAGTCGATTAGCCCCACCAACGGTAGTTATTCCAAGTTCATTTGCTGGAGCGACAGCAAAATCTTCAATATCATCTAATGGATTTAAGTTTTCATCATACCATCTCACATTTGTGCCTGCATTTGTACCTATGGTTAACAATGCTGTTCCAGCACAATATTCTAGCACATATTCATCAGAATCAATACCCGGATCAGGAGAAGCATTGATGACAAACCCTGTTGATCCACCACCTGCTGCTGTCGCTGCATCTAGTGTAGGTGTAGGTGTGTCCGCATTCACAATTAAATCAACCGTGATGGTTGTTGTGCAGTTACTCGGTGTAAGAGTTTCAGTCATGTATTGAATTCTGAAAAATCCTACGTCGGTTGCTTCGCCAATATTTGCGTCTTGATCAGGATTGGTTGGATCGAACGTATTAGTTAATATACCACTTGCGGTAAAATCCGCATACAATGTTGGGTATGTAGCCCCTCCATCATTAGATCTATATAACATATATCCATTGGTAATTGCTTGATTGTTTTCTGTCCCGAAAGTAGGAATAGGATTATCAGGATCTGTTTGATTTACCGACTGGACATATTGCAGATTTCTATTAATGGTAAAGACTGCATCATCCTCGCAATAGACTGTTCCTATATTAGATAAAGAGACGTCTGGCAGTCCGTAAAAAATAAAGTAGTTAACTGCATCAACTCTTTTTCGCTGAATTACACCAACCTGCTCAACAATTTCTCTTTCAAACCTGACCGATTCAAAATCCCCTAACGGTACGCTTAAAGCGTTAATGTTAAGCCTGTATTGAAAAGCACCTGGACCTTCTGTTCCATTTTCAATGCCAGCTCCAGAGGGAAAATCGGTAAATCCATGCCTTAGCCCATTGACAAACAACGTATTTATATACGGGGGAGTTGGAGGAGTTGGGGGAAGTGGAATTCCAATAGCTGAATTAAAACCTGTAAAATCAACAGTAAGATCAAGGATTCCTCCGCCTTCATTAGAGCAATATTCCTTCGCAATAGGGGTAGGTGGAGGTAAAGGAGAAACAAATATTTCCGTTTCTGGCTCTACTGTAAAAACAACAGATTCAGTAGTTGAAGCTCCTGTTGTATTATTTGTAATTGAGTACGTGATCGTATGAGCTTGTGCACCTCCTGCTCCATCATCGTCTGCTATTCCCGGATCGAAGATAACTAAGAGTGGATTAGGTGAATCTCCAGGATTAGTTACTGTAGTACCAGCGCCAGATACATTAACCGTATGTCCAGCAGGGTTACTAATGTAAATCGTATCCGTATCATCCGTGACTAGATAAGACTTACTGATGAAAGTGCTGTCTATCCCTGCAATGGTAGGGTCATCATCCGAATAGATTAGGAGCTCAAATTCAAAAGGACTGCTCTCACACACATCTACAGCCACAAAATTTGTAACAGCGTATGTATGTAATCCTACTGCAGGAGTGCCTAGATTAGCAGCTGTAGCATCAAAGGGTGCAGCTGCCGCCGTATAATCAGGATCAGCACCAACTCCTATTTCATCCCAACGAACTTCATCCTGACCAACATCCGAAACTTGTAAGTTGAAGTTTATCCCTGAACGAATATTTAAACTTGTAATTGCGTTTAGTGTATTTACTGTTTCATCAACTGATGTGATTTCAGCAGGTGCCAGATTGCTTTCAAACGAAGCGTACACATCAGTACCTAGTGATATTGATAGATCACCCCCACTCCTATACATGTTATCTGCAGCCCGAGCGATAGATCCAACAGCACTTACTTGCAAGCCGCTAATAATGATCACATCGGTTTCATCTGCGCTCCCATCATTATCAATCTCAATGCTTATGGATGCTGTTCCGATAAACTCAGTTTCTTCAGCGTCAACGGCTGACTCCAAGTCGATCGTTATATCATTATACCCTGCTCCAGAAAAAGTGGGAAGCACGGATGTATTGAACTCAAAGCCTGGAGGGAGCGATAAAATAATATTTCCGGAACTAATGATCCCCCCATCATCCGTCTCTGTAAGCGTGATATCACCTATAGTCGTGAAAACACCATCCGTACAAAGTGACTCAAGTGGCGCAGGGCTAATCGTAACTCCTCCATTTATTGTGAGTTCATTCGATGAATCATCTGATCCGATATTTGTAAAAGGATCAATCGTGGTAAGGATTACATCATATGTAGCTCCAACTGGCAAGGGTGTATCCAAGCTACCGGCTGGAAGTGTCCAGGTTCCATTCGCGTTATTGGTAGCCGATTTGGTATTTCCGCCCACAGAGAGTAGAATCTGCGCATTCACATCATCAATTTCTCCTGTTATTTCTGGATTTTGATTGGCTGTTGCTAAGACATCAACTGTTGAATAAGCTGCAGCTCCATCTGATGTAGTGCTAAAAGTTTGTAAAGGGTTATCTGCAGCTCCTGCACTCAGATCTTCCAAAATAGCAGCTGCTACTGTAATATTTGGTGTAACGTAGGTATCAAACTCAGTACCTGTGCTATCCACTGTCAAAGTAACATTTGGAGATGCAACTAATACTCCTGATACATTAAATCCTGGAATCGTGAAGCTCCCGGTTGCAATTGGGCCTATGTCAGAAAATGCCTCAGAGAATTCTATGATAATCTCATCGATGGTGCCATTAGGAGTCGCTTCTGTATCATAAGTGGTTGCAGTTCTAATAACAGGGCCAGCTCCATCGACCGGAGTAATGGTTCCCCCATCATATAGGTTTCCGCTAGCTAAGTAAGAAGCATTTACCTGAGCGTCATCTTCCAGGGTACCTGCTGTATAAACTAAGTTTCCAACAACAGCGGTACCCGTATAGGAGCTGAATGTAAGTCTGAACGTATTATCATCAGGAGTTGCTCCTGTATCAAACCCATCTGCAGCAATTGAATTGAATTGGAAATCAGCTAGTGTAACTGTGGCATCTTCAATACCATCAGGCATCACCACTTCTACTTCATCAATATTTCCGTCTCCATCAACATCCAAAGCAGTTGCTGTAGCGTTATCAAAATCATTTATTGTTAAATCCGGCAATGTGAATACGAAAGTGTATGACCCAAGCATTGTCGATGCTGTTGTGCGACCATTAATTTTACCTGAACTGGCATTTGCAGGACCAAAAGTATAGGTCTCTTCTCCTGTCCATGGGCCGTTATCTATATCATTTAAATAGAATCTATACTTACTTCCATCATAGTTTGATATGTTATTAGCATCGTTATTGCTAAATCTTATTTCTTTGTCTTCGTCAGTAGCACCTCCCGATCCATTATCGCCAGCTCTTAGTTCAATATCATTATTCGAATCTGAATTTACAAAGGCAGATGAGCCACTGGATGCATACGTTGCACATAATTGGTCATTATTATCACATAAGGCAGATCCATCCGTCCAATTCCCTTGCTCATAGATACCATTATCAGAATTAGCCAGTCTTACTGCTTTATCCGAAGCACTTCCAAAAACACCATCAGAAAATTCTAATTCAATGTATCCTTCAAAATCTGCTGGAGCTGAAGTCGTAACCCAAATTGCATCAACAATGGTTACAACATTGTTTACATCATTGACTTGAACTGCTCCAGTAGTTTCTCCATCCCCTAAAGGATTTCCTGCAGCATCTTCTAATGTTGTTCCGTCTGTATCAATAACCACATTGTCTCCAGCATCATACGTAGAAGGGACAGGTCCAACTGTAAGCGTAAATTGAATGGTGTCTTCTGGTCCAGTTAATGGATCTCCTAAAGCATCCGTTATTGAATTAATAGTAATCGTAGTAGAAGGGGTAACATTTGCCTGATTTTCATTGAAATCTCCTAAAACAGGTGTTCCTGTACCAACTTGTTGAATTGGTTCAGAATATACTACCTCTATGAATGAATTAGTAGGCTGTAAGGTAAAGTTATAAAGCACGGGTGCTGCGCCATCTTGTGTAGCAGTAAAGTCTTGAGCAACAGTCAAAGAATTATCTGAAGGTGCTTGATCTTCAATATCAGAAACTCCAAGGTTTATGTCAGGTGTAACCCCCGTATCCGGTGAGCCTCGTTCTGTTAATGTGATAGTAGCTCCATCCGTCCCATTGACCGCCACACTAGTAATGGTATATGTATAGGCTCCATCAGTAACAATAAAATCGTCAGATCCACCATCTGTATCTAAAGTACCACCATCGATATCTTCTGAAAATGTAACAGTCATTTGATCAATTTCGCCAGCAGTACCTCCTGTATCTCCAGTTATTGCCGAAATTATTACAGGGGCTGCTCCATCTGTAATGCTCGCGCCACTGATTGCCGCATTCGAATTGTTCGCCACCGACTGATCTTCTACTTCTCCTACGCCTATCACTAAGGTTGAAGCTGTATAGTCCGTTCCTACTGCTTGTGCGCCTGCTAACGTCAAGGTGATCACCGAACTCGCGCCTAATGGATCCGTGACACTCGCGCCAGTCAAATCCAAGCCTGCAGCTGATACACTGGCTAAGAAGCTAGCATCCGATGTGACGTAATTGATGTCTTCACTAAATGTAAAGTCTATCGTCGTTGAGGATGTCAACACCGCACTCAGCAACTCAGGAGAAATTCCATCATCTATAGTTCCACCTACTACAGCATTAGGAAATGTTCCTGCAGAGACATCTTCTACTTCGCCTGCTCCGATCACGAGATCAGGTGCTGAATAATCCGAAGCTACCGCCTGCGGTCCTGCTAACGTAACCGTAATTACTGAATTAGTTCCCAATGGATCACTCGCACTCGCTCCTGTCAAATCTAAACCTGTGGCTGATACACTAGCTAAGAAGCTAGCATCTGAAGTCACATAATTGATATCCTCGCTAAACGTAATGTCGATCGTAGTGGGTGTCGTCGCTACGGCACTGACAAATTCAGGGTCTGCTCCATCTGTAATGCTTCCTCCACTGATCGCTGCATTCCCATTGTCTGCCAGAGATTGATCTTCTACTTCGCCTAATCCTATCACTAAGGTTGAAGCTGTGTAGTCTGTTCCTACTGCTTGGGCTCCATCTAAAGTCAATGTAATCACCGAACTAGCGCCTGCCGGATCTGTGACACTTGCACCCGTCAAATCCAAGCCTGCAGCTGATACACTCGTTAAAAAACTAGCATCTGAGGTTACATAATTAATATCCTCACTGAAGGTAAAATCTATCGTCGTAGATGAGGTCAACACCGCACTAACCAACTCTGGCGAAATGCCATCATCGATGTTTTGTCCAGAAACACCTGCATTTAGGTCAGCACTAGAATCATCTTTTACTGTACCAACTAAAATTGCAAGATCAGATGCTGTATAGTCCGCTGATAAAGGTACAACAAGCGTGAGAGTTATTGTTGTCCCAGTTATAGAGGCACTGGCACCTGTTTTATCTAACCCACCTCCAGCATTAAGTCCTGCAATAAATGCTGCCTCAGTAGTTCCAAAATCAATATTAATATCATAAACGATATCAATTGTCGTAGTAGATGTAGCTGTGGCTGATTGAAAAACTGGGACCGTGGCTGAGGCCATTCCAGCTACTGCAAAGCACAAGAGAAAAAGAATTTTTTTCATGAAATGGTTTTTTTGTAAAGAAGCTGTCGGTGAAATGAAATCTCTATGTGACATGATGCTAGCGAGTTTATACTCAGTGAAGTTCTTAAATGGTTATTTCAAAACAAAACAGCTGACAATTTTTTCGATATAGGCTTTATATTTCAAGATAAGAGTATATGTAGTTAAAATTGTACTATTCAAGGATTAATCCAAAGAACCATCAGCATTCAATTTAATAATGGAGATAAGTTTTACTCCTCCTCCAAAGTCAACATTTGCCACAGCTACTATCTTTCCATCTGGCAATGTGACTGCATCTATAATCGTGTCGTCTCCATCGGATAATCCAAAAAACGATTCTTCACCTTCAACAGGGTTTGAAGCTTGATCAAATTTAGTGAACAAACCTTCGTTTCCTCTAGATAAATTATTATCTACAAAGGAGAGGTATTGACCTAATAGTATCAAATCATTATCAATCGCTTGAGTAACTCCTTCTCCAATGGTCTCAAGTGGAGCACTCTCTATATCTACTGTAAATGCAGAACTATCGTGGCTGTTACTATTTAAATATGTACCTCCATTACTCAAGTTCATTATAAAAGCAAATTGCTGATTCTGTGAAGTACTAGATGTGCCTACAATTGAGAAACCGCTTGTGGTTTTAATGACGTCATTTACTTCCTCATTAAATACAATACTGTTAGCTGGATCTGCTAGTCCATATGCCGCGGAGTTTACTGGGGTGCCATTTGGGTCTGTTTCTAAGTAGAACACATTTGTTCCATTATTACCTCCATTTTCCCCCAACAAACTAGGGGTATTACTATTCCCTATCATTACAAGATTTCCGTTCGATTTCTCAAATGCTCTCACTAATAAATCATCTTCTCCCGCACCTGAAATTCCTTGTATTTGATTAAAAACGACTCCATCACTTAAGGAAATTTTAGTGTAGAAATTATCAAAATGAATGGATCCTCCAGCACCAAATTCCTCTCCTCCAACCAATAAGACACCCTCTCCTACTGGAAGCGTAATAATATCATTACCAACTATATCTAACAATTCCCCAGCATTATTCTGAGCTAAATCAAATAAAAGGGTATCTCCCAGGGTTGTAATGGGCTGCAAGGCTTCATCAACAAATCCATAAGACAACCATTTCCAATCGGAAACACCTAATGCACTAATATTGATCGCTGAAGAACCGATAATAGCATACCCTAAGCCAGGAATATGTTGAATTTGACCTGCGATCTCATCTGCTCTAAAACGATCTGCAACACCATCACCAGTCCAATCATCTGCAAGTCCATCATCATCAAGGTCAAGCGTATCTGACAATCCAAATGACGTGGACGCTAAGACGTTTCCCACTAGGTCTGTTTGCAGAATGAAATAGTCGTCATCTCCTCTTTCTGTAGTTACTGTACCGAAAACAATAAGACTTTCAGGTACTTCCCCAGTGGCATTATAAACAATCTCAATATCACTTGCTTCATAACTTGTTAATTCGCCATAATACTTGATGAATGCTTCATCGGGCGATGGTGCGTTATCATCTTTAATCTGACAGGAAACCATCATCATGGTAATGATCAATATGTATAATAAGAATCTCATATACTAGCGGTACTGCTTACGTTTTCTTGGAATGTAAAGTGATCGGGTATATCCAAAAGATATTGAAATGGTATTGAGTGTCAAGTCATCTTCCACATGTCCAATTCCAAAGTTCACATCTTCATTTACCCATCGATTATCTGGATTGATATAATTCAAAAGAGCATTATCGTATCTCAATTCAAGGGAAAAGAAATCAACTTTTGCCCTTCCTACTCTGGAGCGAATTCCTATTCCAGCCATTATAGAAATATTGGTTCCTGCGACTTGGTCAGCAGACTTTAAATCCTCACTACCATCAGGCAATGTATACGCGGTTCCTCCAGTTCTTCTTGTATCTACATATTTAGCTTTTAAAACAAGATCGTATGATCCTCCAATAAAAACATAGGGTAAGAAACCGACACGGTTACCATCACTATCTTTCTTGTCATAATTTAAACTATACCTTGCCAAAATTGGGATACGGAGCATGTTACTTGTGTTCTTTGCAACATAATTAAGATCACCTTCTATTAATTCTCCCTCAATTTCATAGCTTGTTATGCGATATTGCAATCCCCCTGCTACTTCAATCCCTTTACTTATATGTCGCTCTGCTAATACCTCTCCCCAAAAGCCAATCCCTAACCCAGTATCATTCCCTTTTTCATTGTATCTTTTATTTCCGGATTGAAATGTGTTAAAGTCTTGAATCACAGCAGGAAGTGATTTGTTTACCCCCCCGCGAACTGCTATTCTTATAATTGGTTCTGTTTTAAACTTATCCTTTAAGAGGTAAAGTTCAGCAGGATCTTCTGGAGAAAACTGATGTTCCTTATCTACCTTCAAGAGTTCAACAAACATCTCTTCTGCCTTAGCTTCATTATCTTGAAACAAGTATGCTTTAGTTAGCAGCTTGTAAGCACGTATTTTCTCTTCAATAGTGAAGATTCCATCATCTAAGCATGTCTTAAACGTACTCGTATTCTCAGCATCATTAATAATATCAGAAAGTCTTCCTTGCTCAAATGCTTGTTCAGCCAAATTCAATGATCTTGAACACGAAGATGCTGACTGAGAATAGCCATAGGATGCAATAAAAAGTGCAGATAAAGCGATTAGATATTTCTTCATAAACTAATTAGAGTTCGTTCTCTCTTCTTGGCACTCCTGAACAAGTTTCAACATAATCAATCTCATCACCAACGTATTGCCTCCACTCATTTGCAGACATATTGCCAATGGTAATATGAGAACATATCTCTTTAGCCAACTTACCAACATTCGTTGGGTACCTTCTAATATTTCCATCATTTGCTCCAGTGATAAAATATTGACCATCGGGACTAAAACTTGCATCATTCACCCATCCTTGATTATCCCCTCCAGAACCCTTGTAATCCTGCAGAATGATAGGTAGGTCAAAAGGATTATCCAAATCCCACATTCTTACTTGCTTATTCCTTGAAGTAGCAAGTAAGAGCCTATCATTCGGGCTAAATTCAACGTCTGTAATCGGAGCTCTAAAACCCGTTAGCGTCGGTGGAATTTGACTTTGAGTTTTAAAATCCCAGATCTTAATTCTGCCATCATCGGTACCGTATGCTAATAGATTGCCTTTGTTGCTAAATTTCACAGCTTTGATAGGGCTAACCTTTTTTGAGGAAGAAATGACACCTGTTGAATCGTTAGAAGCAGATTTATTCACTAAAGTGGTAGCTCCCTTCCCAATATCCGTTAGATCCCAGATATAGACATTTCCGTCTTGTCCGCCACCTACTAGTGTCTTGGCATCAGGTGAAAGTGCAATTTTGTTAATTCTGACATTCGATTTTGCTAGTTCAGTTGATGTCCTAAAGTCGCTCCTCAAAATTCTATTATCATTTCCAACACTAATAAAACCTGAATTATCCGGAAGAAATAGCAAATCAAAAACTGTCCCTCCTTCGTGTCCGTTTATTTTTATAGGCTCTTGTTCTATGTTTTTAACATCAAATAGGAGGATATTATTTTGGTCTGTTCCAAGTGCTAAATACTGCTCATTAGGGCTAACATTAACCACTCTAGCCACGTCTTCATTGTAGAATATCTGATTCCACTCACGGCTTTCCACATTCCATTTAATTACTTCTCCATTGCCATTAGCTGAATAGAAATAGTTTCCATCATTCGAATGAACTACTGATCTTACAGCTACTACTGTATTTTCAGAATTTGAATTAACAGGTTTATGATATTGATTAAATACGGAATCACCTACTACAGGGTCCCCATACTTAATTTCATAGAGTCCTTGCAAGGCATTATATACACCAGCATAAATATCTCCATTATAGCCTTTGCCAGGATCTTTGTATTTCTGATGGAAGAAAAATGCTTGTAGCGCCACTAAACCTTTCAACTCAGCAAGGGGGCGGTCATCAGGAATAATTGATTTTGCCTTGATCGCCATGGATTGGGCAATCGCTTGATACCTCAAACGATCTGCTCTTTGAGAGGCTAGAATTGCTTTTTGTCTTTGGACGTCTGCAGAATCCTTTTGAATTCTGGCTTGCTCTGCAGCATCTTGAGCATTCTTACGTTCGACATCCGCTTCTCTTTGAGCTTCTTCTGCTTCACTTTGCCTTTGCTCAGCTAGAGCTGTCTGCTGATTTGCAAACCTAAGGTTTTCATTAGCAAGATCAGTTTGCTTCTCAGCTTCTGCCTGAGCTGATCGTGCATCAGCGGCATTGTCTAAAGCTATTTTTGCTTGTAAATCTGCCCTCTCTTTTTCTTTATCCGCCTCTGCTTTTGCTTCTATTGCCGCTGCTGCAGCTTTCTCAGCTTCATCTGCTTTAATAAATGAATAAATCAAGAAACTTAGGGATACCAAAACGGCTATAGCTAAAACAACCGCAGTGGTTCGCATCCTCTTAACCTGACGCTTTTGAAGGATTTCTTTATTTCGTTGTTCCGTCAGATAGGCTTTCTCAGATGTCTCTAAGAATACCATGGTGCGTTCAAATGCCGGATTGTACCTCTGCCCCCAAACCAAAGTAGGACGATTTTCCTCTCTCCAGTTAAGTGCCAGTTGAAGGTCTGGCATCTGCCATAGACCTGCTTTTCCTTCTTGATAACGCTCAGCCGCCTCTGATAACTTCAGGTACATTTCAGCTGCCTTTGATTCTTCATCCAGCCACCTTTTCAGACGAACCCAAATACGCATCAAACTTTCGTGGGAAATATCAATTACCGTCTCGGATTCCAATCGAACTCCAAAAGGAGGCATTAGTAGTGACCTTCCAGGCTCTCTAAACCTCTCTACTACTCTTGCGGCTTCATCTTCATTTACTCCGGCAATTGCCGAAATAGTTGCTAGTTTGGTAGGTCGTCTAATACCTTGGTTTTCAGAGCCTCTTTCTGTCAAAGCTTTGAACATCACCTCACAAATTTCTTTCTCGCGTTTACTCAATGAGTCAAAAGCTTCATTAGCGTGCATCGAGAGTGCTTCTCTCAATGTTCCAATGGAGTTATAATGTCTTAAGTCTATTGGTTCTCCAATCTTTCGATTTTCTGTCCAATATGACCATGTTCTCATCAAGGCATGTTGAAGAATAGGAAGTTGATCGGGATTGTCGCCAACATCATTCAGTAGTTGTTGTGTTAATCTAGGAGCTATTTTTCCTCCACCTACTGCTACAGGACCTTCAATGGCGGTTCTCTTTTGATCCCGAGTCATTTGAGGAATCAAGTAGTGAGAATCATTGATCATTTGAGTCAGGTCTGGAAATTGCGCGCATTCTCCAATGAAATCTGAGCGCATGGTCAGAGCTATGTAAACAGGCTCATCGTACTGATGGATGGCTTCCAAAAGAAGGTTGACAAACGCAGAAGATTCGTCCAAGTCAGATGTTGCTGACTCAAGTTTTCTATACCTAAAAAGTTCTTCAAATTGATCGACAAGAATGAGCACGTTTTGAAAATCACTCGTCTTTAACTGACGAACTACTTCGACTAGCCCCAAAGAGCTACTTCTCAACACGGTACTTATGATGGTTTTTCGTATAAGTTTGTCCTCACTTCCAAGGTTTGAATATTCTTTATCTTTTAATAATAATGATTCTGCTAGGTTATCTATTGGACCACCACCAGGTCTGGTAACGACAATACGCCAGTTGGATCCCGCTTCTGTCATGAATCCTCCATATAACGTTGGGATTAACCCACAATACATTAAGGATGATTTTCCACTTCCAGATGCTCCTAGAATAGCGACGAATTTATTATCGGATAATTTGACAAGAACTTCATCACTTTGTCCTTCTCTTCCAAAGAACAGATGACTTTCCTCTATTCCAAATGGTCTAAGACCTGGGAACGGATTTATTAACTGGGTAATATCAACGATATCTTGGATCTCTTGACCTTGAATATCAATTTCTTTCTCGCTCATCAGCTTTCCATTTTAGTTAGAAAAGGTTTAAGGTGTTCCGGACTGAATGTTCCTCCGTTATTACCTAAAACCATGGCGTTGTTTTTCTTATAATGCTCCATATCAACATCTTTCTGCCCCATGAAATAAACAGCTTTAGCCGATAATGGCTTTTCGCGTCCAAAACCCGGAGCTTTCAAAAGATCTTGCAATTTCGTCTTGATCCAGTCCTCTGTAGCCTGGCCAAAGTATATTATTGATGCATCGCATCTTCTCAAATTTTCTTGATGTATGTATCTTAAATCGACTAAGTCTCCTTCATAACTAGGAGAAACAACATTAAATCCTTGAGCCTTAAGATAAGTCTGGATACCTTCTATTTCGTCTACATCACGCTTATCTGCAATCAGATAAATCATTTTAGTCTTCTCGTCTTTCTGCTCTTCATCCAATCCTCTAATTTCTCTTCGATTGTTGAATCGCCCCCCTGTGACAAGCTCCTCTCTAACAATTCTTTTTAATTCTTGGAGTTGGATTTGAAGAACCTCTGCTTCTTCCAGAGCGGCAGCATCACTTTTTAGATCCTCAATGAAAATTTTTTGTCGTTCGGTTACATTTTTAAGATCAGGGGAAACCCAAATAAGTCTACTAAATGGTTTTTTATCGTCGCTCTTAGCTTCCTTATTCCTTTCAACCATCTGATATGTGTGGTCTGAAGCTACTCTATTTTGAATATCAACGACTGATAATTCTGATCCTCTGGGCTTGTATCCGTAATCTTCTCCAACCAAATGAATAGAAAGTCGACATCTTTCAAGATCGTCTCTCACCATTCTGTCCAATGCCTTAGATTCTTTTGGTAAGCTATGATCTGGTAGTACTTTGTAACCATGCCTGATCAACTCCCTCTTGATAATATCTCTCTGAATAACCATGTCTACACCTGTACTTGCTAAATACACTGTCTTTTCTCGCGGTATAGTTGCATAAGTACCAGATCCATCAGCAGCTTCTTTAGCATTCAAAACATGATTGATGTCGTAAGCCATATCGACTAGCTTCATCCAGTAACTCCTCTCTGCATCATTCCCGAAAAATCTTGTAAACTCTTGAGGGTCACCTGTCAGTGGATCGACCAGATAAAAATCATATGTGAGAAGGTCTTCTAATTCATTTAAATGAATATCTGGATCATATGGTCTTTTTAGAATTTTAAAGAAGCGCGGCACGCCATCAACTACCAGCTTTTCTTGCGTTTTCAATTTCTTACCATGTGCATTGAGAGCCTTAATTAAAACCTCATTTGAGGTTAAATTAGAAGTTACCACAGTAAGAATTATAAAATAATCATCTAACTCCGCAGCTGAGAAATTGGATTCAGTTATGAGCTTTATTTCAGGGTTTTCTCGAGTAATTTGATACATCAATGTAGATAAAAACTTATGGAAGTTTGTTACCCATCCTTTGATGCCTCCATCAATCATCGCATCGTCTTTTTCCGAATAAATTAGTGCTATGGTACGATTAATACTCATTTTTGAGATTAGGCGGTTTTTATATGGTGAAGTAATTTAATTTTTTATTCTTTCAAAAGTACGTTATCGAATGTCATCCAAATAAAACATCTACAATTTCCACGTCATCCTCATCCATAATTCCATTCATTATATCAACCCAACAATCCAAAATTTCAATATGCCGTGACATTAAATTTAGAAGTTCTTCTTTCCTTAGCATCAATAATGTACACTCATTTCTAGCTAATGCCGTAAATGAAAATGTATCTGTTTCGGTAATATTTTTTTCTCCAAATACTCCGCCTTTCACTCTTTCGGCGACTTTATTGTCTCCCTCGTATATATCAATCGCTCCATCTAAAACAATATACATGGGTTCAGAACCATTATCTCCTTCTCTAATTATTGTTGTTCCTAATTTCATTCTGACTTCCTCCAAAGCCTCAGCCAAATAGGTAATCAACTCACCAGGGATTTTTTTGAAAATCTCAATTTTCTTCAACTCCACCACCCGTTCGATCAGAAGTAATTTTTGGTGATACTCTTCATCTTCGTGTCTGAATACAGGTGGAAGTATGGCTTTATCTAGTTCTTTCTTCGTTACTGGTCTTAGGCGCTTAGTATGTTGGTGATAGGCGTCCTTATTAATATTGTACATAACAAAAGCAGCCGTTTGAAGCAATAAAGGATCAGGATTAAATAAGTTAGCTATTAAATCTGCTGTAACATGGCTACTCAACTGACTGAACCTAAACATTGCCAATGCTTTCGTGTACCTGTTAATTCTATTATAATCTCTATTTATGATTTGTAGAAGAAGATCTTCATATGAATCAAAATCTTCTGGTGGGTAATGATTTTGAAGTTTGAATAACCTTTCATGAATTTTTAATTCATCCAAAACAGGAATGAGTTTAGGCTTTAGCTCTTCTTCAACAAAGATATCCATCATCTCAATCGCAAATGTGATGCTCTCACTTGTACCACTTTGGATATTCTCCTTTGCCAGCAATACACTTTGCGGATCATAAATCATACCCAATAGCATAAAGATATTGTCATAATTCTTGACATCTTCATCGACCATTGCCTCTTTAATTAAAACGTCAATATCGGTCTCATTCGGAATTTCCTGAGTAGACTTAATGTTCCAAGCTATATCTCCTATCTCTCCCTCTACTGCTATTTTAATTCTTGCTGCTTGAAAATCTCTAGCAACAAATCCGGTGTAACTAAGAGAGAGTAAAAGTTGTGAAACAATCTTCCTATCTGGAAAGTCAATTTTCTTCCAAAGCAACTCTGTAGCTCCTCGACCTCCTATTCTACCCAGAACTTGGATAATTCTTATCATGGTTGCATGATACTGACCCGTTTTATAAAACGCAGTGTCTAACGTATGAAATGCTGCTTCACCAGAAGCTTTTAATGCTGACATAGCTACATTCCCGTAAGTCGCCAAGTGCAAATTTTCTATTAGTAGTGGCCATAGCTCGGGGCGCCTAATTTTACCCGCTGAAATCATAGCCGCAGAACGAACACCTGGGTTTATATCTCTTAGTAGTTCTACAATAAATGTAATATGTCGGTCTTCAGAAGCCTTTGCTAGAAGTCTGGCTCCTCTTTTTCTATCTTCCGCTTCTGTAGATCTAACTAGTTCTTTAATAGAAACATCCGTCAGCTTAAAATCAGCAGCCGTCCTTAAATTTTTATATGTCGTGTTGGCAATTTTTAAGACATCCTCGTTTCCTTCTGTCTTAATATCTTTTTCAACTATTTCTATGGCTTCCCAACATAAACGATCACCCAGTTTCTGGTATGCATAGCTTCGTAAGATTGGAGATCTGTGATTTAGAAGGTCCAGAAGAACAAACTCGAACTCAATAGGTTCTAGCTTCTCGAATAGACGAAGCGCATTTAATATTCTTTCCACATCTCTTGATTCGACCTCCTCTTTTAGGATATTAATAGTATTGTTCTCGTTTCTTTTCCCTTCACCTTGTAACCCTGCTTTTTTCTTTTCTAGCGTAGCTTTAAGCGTTTTCTTATATTCCTCAAAAAGTTTTCCTGCCAAATAGATGACTCCAGCAGCTAGTGCAAGAATGAAATAAGAATAATGGATCAACTTGAAGAAAACGAGTAGCCCAAGAGCCATTTGGGTGGCTCCAGCTACGAATACAGCTATTTCATTAACTACTCCTTCAATTCGAGTTTGAATATCAAAACGAATCTTTATATCCAAAGGAAGGAAGAATAGTTTAAAAGCTGGATTCTCCAATGCATCTTTTAGCGATGCAATAAAAAGCTTTCCAACTGCAGTAAGTACGAAGAACATAATAAACTCACTGGTTTTTTCTTCATAACCGAATATATGCCCGACAATAATCGCTCCTAACGTAAACAAGATCAAAATAAGTGGCATAGTCATCAAGGCAACCTTTAACCCAAACTTGCCAATGATATAATCATTGATAAAACTTTGGATAAGGAATGAAACAACAATGACGGTTCCAGAGAAAAACGAAAGGAAGTTTGATAAATCTTTCTCATCAGGATACATGGTCTCAGTAGCACTCAAAAAGGTATAGTCTACAAATACTGCAGCTCCCATTGAAAAAATAAGAAAGACCGAAAGTAACCTTAGATATTTATCTTTCATTAAACTAAAGAAACTCACCTTTTGTACTTCCTCTCCTTTGAGAACTTTCGTTGCTTTGTCCAAATTGAAATTAATGACGAGTAATAAAGTGAATATAAACACACCTAAAGCTGCAAGTGCAGAAACAAATAGCAAATCATAAGTAGCATCAATCACATAACTGGTTAGTAGAGGGATGCTAAAAAAGGCAATCATTGTAGCCATCAATTGGCCTGTATCAATACCTCCTATAATTCTTTTACTCTGTCTAAGATCAAATACTCTACCAAAAACACCCCAAAAACCAAGTAATATGATAGAGGTGACAGGTCCAATCATGACGAAAAGAATAAATGGCAAAAGTTGAAATTGCCCAGATATATCTTCGTTGTAACCTACAAATTCAAAAGCTGCTCGTAATACTCCAATAAAGATTAGGATAACAAATGTTGTTGAGATGACCAATGTGGAAAAATTGATCTTACGTTGAAGAAAAACGAAAATAGCCGTTGAAATAATACCTGCTGCTCCAGCAGAAAAGAATGCCACATCTAACCACTCATCTCCTAAAACTTTTAGAAAAAGTGTTTCAGCACCAATCTGGTAAGTAGCTAGAAGAATACCCATAAAAAAACCCTTACCAAGTAAGAGTAACATTTTCTTTTCTTCTCCTTGCTCCCCGCCTAAAAATTTTAAGAATGCTTTAACCACGGTAGTGAATTTACAGGCTACTCATGTAAGTTAAATATTTACCTGTAATTGTAGGAATAAATCAATAAAAGACGTCATTACAGTAGTGTTTACCTTGATAAAGTACTATTTTTTCTTCTTTTTATTACTTTCCTTATTTGTACTCTTTCCTTTTCGTTTTAACTGGCTACTATAACTAAACAGATATGCAACACCCACAGTGGCTATATTATTATAATACTCTAGATTTTCTCGGTAAAAATCCGCATCACCAGAAGAACCTCGTATAAGATTCGTATCCCTGGAAGTGTTTGTTGCAAGGTTACTATGTACCCAAGTGTATCTGAAATCCAACATTAGTCTACCTCCTGAAGCTAAATCAAACAACATCCCACCTCCAAGAGTCAGGCCGAATTGAAGCCTATTAGGTTCACTTACAAATGCAGTCCTGAAATCACCCGGAGAGGAATTATCAGAATTGAAAGCTAATTTATATTCTACCGGCAAAGCATTTCCATCCTCATCAGACACTGGCGGAAATTCAGCAAACGACTCTAGGTCATGCTCTCCCTTACCACCTAGCCAATAGCTAAGACGTGGACCCCCATTTACGTAATAATGAAACGGCACAGTACCTAAAGTCACTCTCAACATTATTGGTACCGAGATGAAATGGTTTGTCATACTAGCAGTAACCTTATCCCCATCAGTCTCTTTATCTGTCAGCGACTTCCCTACCCTTTCATAGACTATCTCACCATAAACAGCATACATATCTGTTGCCGTATAACTCAGAGCAAATCCAAACTGCATGTTGATATCATTGTCTACATTAAAAGAATCTTTCTCATACGTTTTATCTTGATAGACATGATCAATGTAGCTTACACCGATTTTAGGCCCAAACCAATACTGAGCAAGAGATTCTGATGAAAATGCGATTATGACGCATATTGATAATATAATTCTCATTATCGTTTTAAGGTTCTTTCAATTGTAATAATACAAAATCAATCTTAGTACTATATATCTATCCGTCAATATTTTCTCATATTCACTCTTCCAAAAGTTCAATTATCGATAAAAGGGATTATTCGTCGGATGGATATTTGTTACGGGTGAGTTGAAATATAATAAATTGCCTAATTTAGAGTTTAGATCAAAAATCATCCGTATTTGAAACATTTTAAAAGCTCGAAGATGGTTTACAAAAAAGGGATTTTAAAAGCTTCCCTGTTTGGTTGTCTTTTAATCTCTATCTTTTCCATCCAAGCTCAGCAGCCTCAGGTATATAATCAGTTCTTCATGAACCCCTATATGTACAACCCCGCATATGCGGGTGTAGAAGGACACGCTGCGATATTTCTCATGTATAGAGATCAATGGACAAACATTGAAGGTGCTCCTCAAATTGCCCATGCAAGTTTTCATGTTCCTCTACAGGGCGGTTTAGCAATAGGTGGTGCAGCATTTAATGTCACGCAAAGTATACTTACTACATCAGCTCTCAAAGTTTCAGGATCATATCTTATCAATATTGATCGGACTCATTTCTTACGTTTTGGAATGTCTCTTGGAGCTGGGACAAATTCTGTAAACCTTAATGAGTTGGCTGATGCGGCGGGAGACCCAGCTATAGCTGGCTTTCTAGATCAGTCTGCCTTTTTTCTTGGCGATTTTGGAGTAGCGTATCATTTTGGCCATTTTAATATCGGTGTATCTCTTCCAAACTTATTTAGTTATAATCCAATCACTCAGAAAGAAGTTTCGGATATTGAGTTTTCACCGACAGATAATGCTTTGTTTAAAATGAATTATAGAGGTCACATAAATGATGACCTTGCATTTGAGCCACATCTTATATATCGATTTAGCAATGTAGTCCCGCATCAGGTAGAAGGCACATTAATTGCGCACTTGTATCATATTGTATGGGTCGGAGCATCATATAGGCAAGACGCAGGCATTATCGGTCTTGCCGGCGCAAAAGTCAAAGAGAAGTTTGCTATAGGGTTTGCCTATGAACTTGGCAATCCTGATATTTCTTCAGATTTAGGACCTACGCTTGAAATAAACTTAGGATATCATCTCGGAACCAAGAAAGATCATGCCGAACATGTGTCTTCTTTCATAAAAAGTCATAGGCTTTCAGCGGAAGAAAGAGCAAGAAAAGCTGAACTAGAAAGGCAAAAACAATTAGCTGCTTTACAAGAAAATAGAGCCGCGGAACCAGAGGATGAAGATGCGCTAGCTATTGCTCAGCCAACAGTGTTGGATGATCCTGAACCCGAAGCAGATATACCTACTGAGCGGGCAGATGATTGGGATCACCAAGAGGATCATCAGGAGATTACAAGAGTTAATCAATTTGGAGAAGAAGAGACGGGAATTAGGTTAGAGAAAACAAGTGATACAGGCGATAAAAACGTCGTTATCAGCTGGGTACCTACATCACAAGCTGAGAATTTAGCGGTAGCTGCAGATGGACACCTTGAAAGAACATTACCTGATGGTAATAAAGAAGTAGGGATTAAGTATGAGAAGACAAATGAAGATGGCAGTACAGAGCATGTTGTAAAATGGGATCGAGCTATCAATGATTCTCAAGCAGAAACTATTTCTCAGAATCCAGATTTGACAGAAGAGCATCATGAAGAAATCGCGAAAGGAAACCCTGAGCTAACTCAGGATTTTAGAACTCTAGAGGAACTCGGAACCTCAGATGATCATGTGGTAACAAAAAGAGGAAATCATTTACTAGAACTTCCAATAGGAAATTATGTAATTGCCGGTGCTTTCTCCGTTTTTCAAAATGCTGAAGATTATAGTGATGAATTATTCCAAATGGGATTCCATGATACTATCGTTGGCTACAGTAGTGGAAGAGGATACTATTATGTTGTTATTCATGAGTCAGGTAGTGTTAATCAGGCCAGTTCAAAGAGAAATGAATTCAGGAAAATACCTAAATTATCCAAGGCATGGGTACTTCAAGTGACAGAGTAATGAGAAAATTATTAATCATATCCTTCTTGTTCCCATTGATACTTTGGGCTCAGAAGCCATTTGTAAGTAGCATTTCACCTACACACACCCAAGTAGGAGAAACAATCACTATCACCGGAACTAATTTAGGTGGAAGTGTTTTCTTTGGAGGTGTGCAGGCTACAAGTGTATCAGGTTCAGGAAATACGATGACCGCTGTTGTTCCTCCAGGTGCCACTCATGGTGTTGTTACTGTCATTAACAATGGTCTAGTTGCCCAATCATCGCAACGCTTTTTCATCAGTTTTAATGGTAGTACAATTAATAATTTCGACCCAGAGTTTTTAGTTTCGACAGCTCAGACAGATGCATATGATGTCTGCATATGTGACCTTGATAATGATGGACTAAATGACTTAGCAATGGCTCATTTTGTACAGTCAAGTGACAACTCTGATGATGAAAGTACCATATACAGAAATAATACCACTGGAACAGACTCTTATACCGCAGGTGATTTTGCATTGGTGCAAAGTATAAACACTGTCAATAACAGTACTGGATTCATCGCTGTGACATGTGGAGATTTGAATAATGATGGCATACCGGAGCTAGTATTCAGTTCGAACAGGAATTCTAATCCACAAGATATTTTCATCTATGAAAATAGCGGTCCTGCCATAAATATGACTCTTGCTTCCTCCATAAAACTACCTTCTGGATCTAGTAATCGTCTAGTTAGAAAAGTAAAAATCGCAGATATCGATGGTGATGGCAACTCTGACTTGGTTGTAGGTAATCAAACAGACGGAGTTATCATAGTGTATGCTGGCAATGGAGACTTTACTTTTGACACACCCTCTGAGATCACCGTAACTGGCACTATTAATACAAGCTCACTAGATATTGCAGATTTCAACAACGATGGCCGTACGGATATTGTTTCATTGCCTTTTAGAGAACAGAATGAGGTAATAACAGTTCTTCAGAACAACAGCCAACCAAATAACATTTCATTTGAGCAAGCTGCTGGGATATCAACTTCTGCTAGAAGGGTAAATGTAAAAGCAGCAGACTTTGATAAAGATGGGTTTATTGATATCGTTGCTACAAATCAACAACTACAACGAGTGACTGTTTACAGAAACACAACTACAGGAACTGGAGAAATAATCACTTTTGCCACGGGGGTAGATATTGCCATAGCTGGTGCAGGTCCTTGGGGAGTAGATATTGGAGACATGAATGGAGATGGGAAGCCAGATCTTATTATCGGATCTACAACAACAGTGAATAATCTGTATGTCATTGAAAATAATTCCACCTCTGGATTAATTGTATTCGATACTCCAACAGCTGTAGCAACTACCAATACCAATCAAAACTCGGCTGTAGGAGATTTGAATGGAGATGGAAGACCCGATATAGCGTTTACACATAACATTCAACTTGGTAATCCTGGAAATCTTGGAATTTTTCTAAACAGGAATTGTGTTGAACCTGAAGTCACTCCAAATAGTACTGACTTTTGTTTTGATGATGCATTTAGGGTATATGCTACAAAAACAGCAGGAGCTACTTATTTGTGGGAGATCATTGCTCCTGCTACAGGCTCTATAACTACACCAAACGCCGACAATACGTTAATTACGATAAATGGAGGCTCGCCTGCTTCTACTTCAATACGAGTTACAGTAACTCACGATACAGGAGAAACTTATGAATGCTCACAACAACAAACTGCTACTTACAATTTAATTGGAGGAGTGCAACCAGGACCACCAACGATTACTGGCCCTGCTACTACTGTATGTTTCGGAGATCCGTTCACATTGGACGTGGCTGGAGGACCTTTTGATGAATTCGAATGGACTCTCCCTGATGGATCAACAGTTACTACTTCTCAGATTAATATCACATCCTCCGTGATTACTGATGCTGGAAACTATTCACTGAGAGTAAAATCAACCGGCGGTTGCTTTTCTGAAGAATCTACTGATTTCCTAGTTGAAGTCAGTCAACCTCCCCTATTCGAAATTTTGAATAGTGGATTAGATAATTTTTGTGAAGGAACATCTTTAACGCTATCAATACCAGATTTTACCGGATCATTCACCTATCAATGGCAAAGAGAAGGAACAGATCTAGCCACTGCAGATGAAAATAATGCTTCCGTATCTGTCAATCAGTCTGGTAACTACTCAGTTGAAGTTACTGATGTTAATACCTGTACTACTGAGACAGCAATTTATACTGTAAATGCTATTAGTGAGCCTGTTTCAATTGTCAATGGACCTTCAGAAACATGTGTCGATTTTGAAACAACCTTTCTGGCAGAAAGTACTGGACAGTCTGGATTCACATTAGAATACAGCTGGCAAGTCGATGGTAGTCCAGTATCTCCCACAGATCCCACACAATTGCTTACTACGTTTACAACCACAGGTCCTCATACTGTGACTTTAACAACCTCATACAACCCAGCTGAAGTTGCAAGTTGTAGTAATATTGAAATATTTAATGTAACTGTTTCTGAAGCCCCAACATTAACATTTGATCAATCCGATCTAACTGCTAAATGTCAAGCAGAATCCCTTATCGTTGCTCTCTCGAGTCCAGATGCAGCAAGTATATCAAGCTACACTTGGGCCATTCGAAATGCTAACCCTGCTAATGATACAATCATAAGTACATCATCAGGTACTTCTCTCGAAGTTACTACACCAATAGGTGTAGATACAGTATATGCTATAGTTGAAATTACAACGACTATAGGCTGCCAAGTTAAGGATAGTATTAGAATCAGAAACTTCCCCTCTGACATTGATATTAGCTCTCCTGGCATTGACGCATCAACAGATATAGTGACCCTAGAAGAGGATAATTTTATTTCTTTAATGGCAGATAATGTTTCAGGTGTGACATGGGAACCCTCTGAAATTTTCGATAACCCAACTCAAGTCAGCACCTTGGCATTTCCCAATCAACCAAGTACTACTATCACTCTTACTGGCACTGATAGTAATGGGTGTACCGTTTCTACACAACTCGAATTAATTCTTGATAACCTGAGACCTAAAAAAACATTTTCTCCTAACGGCGATGGAATAAATGATTGTTGGGAAATACTTAATTCATCTCAAGACAATACTCTTGGTTGTAAGATCTATATTTTTGATGCACGTGGGAAAAATATACGAGTTGCAGATGCTCCCTTTGTTGACAATTGTGTCTGGGATGGTAATTCAAGCAGTTCCCCCGTACCAGAAGGAGTTTATTATTTTGTTTTTAAATGTAACGACACTCAAATGAACAAGTCTGGAAGCATCTTACTTGCCCGTTAAACATACAATAATCTTATTTCAACTTTAAAAAGCGTGTGTTTATCTAAAATACTCCTTTAAATAATTATATTTCATATTGATATAGTTCTGCTTTTGATTATAGGTTTAACTTTACCCTGACCCATTTTATCTTTTGGTTTTCAGAGGGTTTATCTAGATTGCTAGAGGGTTACATTACACCTGTAAAGTGTATTTATGTCAGTATCCATATCAACTTATACCATGAATAGCTATTGGAAGTCAGTACTTTTTTCATTTTTCACGTTCATTTCTGTTGCCACCTTTGCTCAATCCGAGAATTGTGGAAATGGTATTGATGATGACGGTGATGGTCTCATTGATTGCTATGACGGAGAATGCTCTGACGATGGAGCTTGTGAAAACTTCTTTTTCGGAAACACAGTAGCCTGTGCAGATGAAATCGATGTAACAACATTTGCAATTCGGGAACAATGGGCGTCTGAAGACGAATCAGCTACCAGCCATGTCACACCAGCTATTGGTGATTTAGATGGCAATGGAATTCCTGAAGTAGTTTCAATAAATAATTATGGTAGTCTTGATCTCTTTGTATTAAACGGAGCTACTGGTGCTACTATAGCGTCAGTTGATATTGGTTTTACACCAGAAAATGCTCCAATAGTGGCTAAGATAGATGGAGACGAATTTGGTGATATCATTGTATCTCAAAATTCAGGTGACGATCTTGCTTTATATAGCATCGATATATCAGTTGATAACGCTGGTATTGCAACTGGCATATTAACACAAGTATGGAGAGAAAGAGCTTCAAGGAACCAATCAGTGGGGCTACCTGGAGTAGCTGACTTTGATGAAGATGGAGATGTAGAGATATACTACCGAAATGAAGTAATGGATGC
Source organism: Marinobacter alexandrii (assembly GCA_039984955.1). Classification (NCBI taxonomy): domain Bacteria; kingdom Pseudomonadati; phylum Pseudomonadota; class Gammaproteobacteria; order Pseudomonadales; family Marinobacteraceae; genus Marinobacter; species Marinobacter alexandrii. The sequence continues at coordinate 5,593 of JBDWTN010000001.1, read as the reverse complement.
TCTGACCGGAACTGTGATCGTCGCTGGAAGTTCCGGCGGAAATTGGGATTTGGATTATACACACGGTTCTATTGCAGTAGATATTTTTCCAGTTTCTCCTTCATGCCCTGACTGTGGTGGGTTAGAACTTGTTTCAGGTAATGAAGTATGGTCTATCAACGAAGCTGCAGGGACTAGAACATTGGTTGCTGATATGGACGATGATATCCATTCTGATATCGATCCTAATTTAAATTACTACCCAAAATATTACCCTAGTTGGGATGATCAATGGTCATCAGTTTCAGCAGCTGATTATAACCTAGATGGAAACATAGACATATTAATGTCTGGAGCACTAGGAACATCCTCAGAAACATACAATGGTGAAACAACCATTTTCTTTTGGGATGTAACCAATGGAAATGTTATAACTTATCATGATCCTACGAACAATTTCGTTAGAGGACCTGGACGAATCAACATAGGTGATTTAGATGGCGATGGACAATTAAATGCCAACTTTGTCATGGATCAAAAACTTTATTCCCTCGATGAAAATTTCGGTATCCATTGGATACATCCAATCAAGGAAGGATCTTCAGGTTTTACAGGCTGTTCCCTATTTGATTTTAACGGTGATGGAGCTGTAGAAGTCGTGTACAGAAGTGAAGAGTCATTACTCATTGTTGATGGAGTAGGTAATGGTGACAATACTACATTCGAAAGAAGAGAGGTTGCATGTGTCTCTAGAACACAAGAAGAATACCCAGTAATTGCCGATGTAGACGGAGATGGAAGTAGCGAAATATGTGTGTCTTGTTACTTTAATAATTCCACTCCCTTTGATCCTTATGAAAATACCCAATTCGGTCAAATCCGTGTGTATGAATCAGACGGTGAGGCTTGGATGCCTTCACGGGGTGTATGGAATCAACATGGGTATTACAACGTAAACATTAACGATGACTTGAGTGTACCAACCGAGGTGCAAGACCATTCCGTTATCTTTTCTGCTGCTGGAACTTGTGAATATTCAGACGGAACTGTGATTCCATTTGACAATCGTCCCCTCAATACATTTATAAACCAAGCGCCGATTCTAAATGAAAATGGTTGCGTAGAATTTGCTTCTCCAGATATTGACTTTGTAGGAATCTTGTCAGCCACAGATGCCGATTGTCCGGATGCGGAAATCACTGTTGATTTTGAGATTACCAATATTGGTGATATACCTATATCTGGGAACCTCCCTGTTTCGTATTACTTCAATGATCCTCGTACTACAGCTGGTATCTTGCTGGATACCGAGGTGACTCTGCTTCAAGGTTTTGATGTAAACGAGACTCTTACCATTACCCAAACGATAACAGGTTTAGGTGGGGACTTTGAACTATTTGTAGTGATCAATGACAATGGTGGCACTCCCCCATTAACAGTTCCTCTACCCACGGCAACCATTCCTGAGTGTGAGACTGGGAATAACATTCAAAGTGTACTTGTTGGATTTCAAAGCTTTGATTTGACCGTTGAAAAAATTGCTGATAATCGTAAATGTGATCTCACTAAACCTGATAATGGTAGTGCAAGAGCGTATTACTTTGGACCAACCCCAGGAGCTAATGCAACTTTTTGGATTGAAAATTTCGAGGATAGAGCAGATGGTGCTCAGTCTGATACAGATGAATCTGCTTGGACTACTGATGGGGGTACTGAATCACCCGATTTTTATGGAGCAACAACCTTCAGTGGTTCTAAGATGTTTGGAGCTTCGGGAACGGGGACTTCAAATGATGTTGGAATCGTAACATGGACATCAGAAAATATTGATATATCCACTCACACCAATGTAAATATCTCGATGGATCTCTTCGAAGATGGTGATGCTGAAAGTTCTGGTGAATTTCGAGATTTCACAAGAGTTTCCTACGAAATAATAGATAAGAGTAATGCAATATCAGCTTCTGGCCTATTTTCAAACGGCTTTCAAACTGGAAATTTCACATATGCGCAAGCATTATTGACGAACTTAAATGTTGATGGCTCTGATTCACTCATAACAATCACTGTAGAAATGCATAATACAGCAGGCAGTGAGCATAACTACATTGATAATATATCTATAGACGGAACTGGGCCAGATGTAACAGCTGAGTTTACTGAACCAGACGGGTTTGTATTTGATTGGTATAATGTTGGTGATTATTCCGCTCCTATCTATACCGGAAGTCAGTATTCGCAAATAACTACTGGAACTTATGAAGTAGTTGGTTTCTTTGGAGCGACAGAGTGTTATTCTGATACCGTTGAGATTTCAATAGATCTTGTAACTCCTGTTGTTCATACTTGGGCTTACGAAGTGAGTCCAGAAACAAACTGTAGTGTCCCTGATGGTTCATTGGCTGGATTTGTTTACACTGAGACAACAAACGGCACTTTCCCTGCTGATCCGGGCGCTGGAAACTTTCCTCTAGATTCACTTTACACAGCAGATGGATATGAGTTTACATGGACAATCACATCTGATGCCACCAATACATCCATCGGTACTGGTGATACGATTCAAAATTTAAGTGCTAGTATTTATTCACTTAATGTTATAGAAACTTTGACAGGCTGTCCTAGTTCTGCAAATGCAGAAGTCACAAGTAATATCATTAGACCGAATGCATCAAACATAGATGTTGCTATTACAAATATTCAAACTTGTGGAGGAACTGGTGAAGTATCTGCAAGTATTGGAGGAACAACTACAGGATTCACTTTCTTTTGGTACGATGGTACTGGTGTTAGACCTACTCCTGATTTTACTGGCCCAGTATATACCGTTTCTTCCATCGGAAATTATACCGTCGTAGCACGTGATGATGCATCAGGTTGTGTGTCAGATGATTTTCAAACTGTTTTAGTGGAGGATGATTCGAATGCTCCTGTCCTTACAGCCTCGGAGACTCAACCAAACTCTACCTGTGGTCTAAACCCTACAGGTATTGCAGAAGCTCAAGTAAATGGACTTGTCGGTCAAGCTGGGTTTACTTACGAGTGGTTTGTTGGTGTCAATACCATTCCAGAAAATGAAATACCTTCGGCTTCCTTCCCTAGTGCTGCATTTGGTGCCGGCCAATGGGAAATGACAGGATTGAGGGAAGGTACCTATACCATAATTGTAGAAGAAACAGCTACCTCTTGTACAGATACAACAACCGTTGATATTACTGATAATTTTGTAGAACCGGAATTTGTATTGAATAATGTGATCGATACAGATGATGCTATCAATCTTGAAGGTCAAGGGTATGTAGAACTACCTCAACTTTTCGGTCCAGGGAATGATGTTCAAAACGAATTAACTATATCCTATTGGGCAGATTTTTCTACTACTAATTATGCCAATGACCATCGTACATTTTCTTCTGGGGCTACTGGAGAAGGCCAAGTTCTCTTATGGTCTGATAATCATAATGGACTTGCCTTTGTCGTTAGAACATCTTCTGGAGGACGTGGTAGAATCAATAGCGCATATTCTGCTGCAGGATGGACAAATGTTACTGGAACATGGAATGGCACCACTGGTGAAATGAAAATGTATGCAAATGGGGTACTGATTGGTGAGACCAACCACGTTGGAAGTGGTGTGCTTATTGATGCAGGACCAAACATGTTTTTGGGAAGGGATAATAATCCATCATATGGGAAATTCGAAGGAACAATTGATGAGCTTCGAATCTTTGATATAGCATTAGACGAAACAACAATCAACCAATACCTCTGCCAAGAACTTGTAGGTAATGAACCAGGTTTGGTCGCGTATTACGACTTCAATGATGTTGCAGGACCCGCTGTAGCAAATGGAGCAAATGTTCAGGATGCTAGTGGGAATGGTAATAATGGTACTGCTCGAACCTCAACTGGAACTGTATCAACACTAACAGCAGATATCGAATGCCCTGTTGCTGATGCTATTGCAAATACTTCATGTGACGCTAGTGCACCAAATGGAAGTGTTGATTTAAGTGGGTTTATTACTCCTGCAAGCGGCACGTACACATATAGTCTCTACGATGGTTTTTCTACAGATACATTTATTTCTAGTAACTCAACTGGATTGTTTACTGGCTTAGCTGGTGGATTTTACACATTAACTGCAGAAGATGATGTTACTGATTGTATTACAGCTCCAGTTACAGTTTCTATACCTGATATCCCGGATCTTCCAAACATCTTCACTTCCATAACGAATGATTCTTTTTGTGTTAATGGAAATGGTGAAATAGCAGTAACAAGCTCTTCAAATAATACTGAGCCTGGCTCTTACACTTATGAATTATTTGATGGGCACAGTTTTGCTACTCCGTTATTTGCTCAAACAGTGAACAATGGTGCAACTGGTCTGAACTATACTGGACTTGATGCAGGTAATTACAGAATCCGTATTACCAATGATGATCTGACATGTAACAGCTTCACAGATGTTGTAGTAAATGATATTTCGACGATACCTGCTTTTTCAGCCAGTCGTACAGTAAATGATAATACATCATGTGATGCCTTAAATCCCAATGGATTCTTATCAGTAAGTATTGATGGCGATGCGGTTACAAGCTATAACTTCACATGGTACGATGGTGATGATTCAAGTGATCCAGTACTAGCAGGGCCTACCCTAGGAGATAATGATTTAGCTGACTTAGCTGCTGGCGATTACACAGTAGTGGCTCAACATGCCGTTACTGGTTGTGAGACTATAGAACTTACCTTAACAGTAAACGATGACCTGTATATTCCTAACATTGTCATTGCAGAAGATGCAGCCCAAACAGACTGTGCAACAGGAAATGGTGTTCTTAGCGCTTTTGTAGATAACAATCCTGATTTTGCTCCTGGAACTCAAGACATAACGGGATTCTCTTTTCAATGGCAATTAGACGGAGTTGATTTAGTTGACGGTGTTGCCGCAGCAAATGGATCAGTACCTAGTGGATCACAGACATCAGTAGTCTCAGGGCTTATCGCTGATGAATACACACTTGTTGTTACTCACACAAATACAACTTGTCCAGCTACCGAATCATTTGTTTTATCAGAAAACCAAGTAATTCCAACTATCAGCTTAAATGGCACTCCAACTGATAATACAAGTTGTGACCCAGCGTCTGCTACAGGAGCCGCATCAGTAACTATATCACCGGCTGGCTCATATGATTTTGATTGGTTCTATTCAGATAATACACAAGTTGTTGATGGAGGATCTGTTTCTGGAAGTAATACGGCAACTCTTTCTGGAGTAATCGATGATACGTACAAAGTCGTCGCTACCTCGAACCTGAATTGTTCTTCCGATACACTTACAATCGTAATAGGGGTTGATCTTCCGGTTGTCGCTGTTGCCGAAACAAACAATGTTGATAACACGGTCTGCGTAGCGGATGGCCCAGGTGGAAATCCTGATGCGAATGGTCGTGTAACGCTTACTCCTTCTACTTCCAATCCTGTCTCTACCCCGGCTGGTGGATACAATTACGCGCTTGAAACTGCAGGAGGTACTCCTATCGATAATGCAGGGGCTACCGCTGGTTTTGAAGATGTCGCTTATGCCCTCAATGGAACTAGCACT